>SVDT01000065.1 GCA_015057775.1 Paenibacillaceae bacterium
TGATACAGGGAGAGGAAAAACTGAGAGAACTCCTGGGGGAGCAGCATGAGTACATCAATGTAGGGGCTACACAGATGGCCATGCTTTCTTACCTGGTAGCCAGCTTAAAGCAGTTCCAGGAACAGTATATCCAGGTAAAAATAAATATTTTCAACTATAATACGCCTCAGACTCTCAATGAGCTGAAAGCCGGAAAGATCGATCTGGCAATTATCACCACGCCCTTTGACCATGAACAGTCATTGAAAGTGGTAAAGGTAAAGGATTTTAACAGCGTACTGGTGGGCGGTCCCATATACAAAGAGTATGCGGGAAGGGTTGTTTATCTGGAAGAGGTAGGAAAACTGCCGCTAATCACTATGTCGGAAAACACCACCACATTTCAATTTTTTCAGGAATTTTATCGCTCATGCGGTCTGACCATGCGTCCATCCATTGAGGTAGCGTCCATGGATCTGATTCTCCCGATTATCCTTAAGAATCTCGGGATCGGGTTTGTGCCAGAGGAATTTGCGCGGCCTCTGGTTGAAAAGGGGGAAATTGTGGAGATAAATCTGTATGAGCACATACCCCAGCGGGATATTTGCATTGTCAGTGACAGCAAACGGCCGTTGAGCGCAGCCGCAAAGAAGCTGCAGTGTATGCTGGAATCCCGGGAATAGAATGATGGGGGAGGTATGACATGAAAATCGGAATTAAATACTGCGGCGGCTGTAATCAGGTATATGACAGATGCAGCAGGGTCGGAAAATTCAGGGAAGCCAACCCCGGACATGAGTATGTTACCTCAGATACAGAAGCCGTATGCGACATTTGGATGGTGGTCTGCGGGTGCAGCCGCAGGTGCGCAGATGTGAGCGGTCTTAAGGACTGCAAAAAGGTGGTGCTTTTGTGGGATGAGACAGGTTTTATACGTCTGGAACAGGAGATCCGGGCTGAGGAAAAAAGCGCTTCCTCTGATAACCGGGAAAAGAAAGTTCTCCACCTCCACGAGAAGGCAGTGAGGCGGCGGTTGGTGACCAGCGAGGATGTACATCGTTTTGCAGCGCTTACTGGAGATGAAAGCCTGCTGCATCTGGATTCTGGATTTGCAGAGATGGCTGGATTTAAAGGCCCTCCGGTTCACGGCATGTTTCTGGATTCTCTGGTTTCCTCTGTCATGGGAACGGAGCTTCCTGGCAGCGGTACGTTGTATATGGAACATACCACCAGATTCATACGCCCGGTTTATCAGGGAGATACCATAGAAATTACAGTGGAATTCCTCTCTTATGAGGAACGGGATGACTGCTATGTGGGATTATTTCGGGGAACCTGCAAAAATCAGTACGGGGAACGGGTGTTGACGTCCAGCAGCAGCCAGATGATGATGAAACGCTTATTCGAAGCAACCGGACCTGTTTGAAGACGGATTCAATACCACCTCAGAGGAAAGGGATCAGACAATGACGAATTTGGAAAAATATGATCAGTTGTTTATAAAGGATCTAAGGGTGAAAAAGGAAGATTTAGAAGATTTGAAATATAGGGGAATCAGTACCTGGGATTCCATGGGACATATGGATCTGGTTACTGATTTAGAAGAAGTGTTTGATATTCACTTTAATACAGCAGATGTTATGAACTTTTCTTCCTATGAAAAGGGGAAAGAAGTAATGAAAAAATATGGTGTGATGATTTAAGTATGATGATTGGCGAGATGTCTGAAGAAAAGGGGAAGATTGACATGGATTATGAAATGATTCTGGCAAGGAAACCATATTCCCTTTGCAGGGCAGAAAAAAGGGAATTGTTCAGGGAATGGCTGACAGAACTGACAGAATACCACAGACAGAACTGCCCGCCATATGAGAAGCTCTTAAAAGCTCTGGAGATTCCTTCAGGCAGAAGCATGGAGGAAGAGGATATCCCTATGCTCCCAATTGGTCTTTTTAAGAGTATGGAACTGATGAGTGTTCACCCCGGTCATATTTTTAAAACTATGACCTCCTCCGGAACAAAGGGACAGGAGGTATCAAAGGTTTTTCTGGATACAGATACTGCCAGATACCAGCAGCTTGCGCTGGCGGGCATAGGGGAAGATTTCTTCGGAGATCAACGGCTTCCGCTTCTTGTGATTGACAGTCCGGATGTATTGAAAGACAGGAAGATGTTTTCTGCCAGAGGGGCAGGGATACTGGGGTTTTCTATTTTTTCCTCCCGCATCTGCTATGCCCTCACCAGTGACATGGAGTTGGATACGGAGGCCGTAGAAGAGTTCCTGAAACGCTACAAAGATACACGGATACTCGTCTTTGGATTTACATATATAATCTGGAAATACTTCTACGAAGCACTTGCCAGACAGGGAAAGAAGCTGGAACTGGATAATGCTGTCCTTGTCCATGGCGGAGGCTGGAAGAAGCTGATAAGCCAGTCGGTTTCTTCGGATGAGTTTAAAAAGCGGATATATTCGGTAACAGGGATCAGCCGCATCCATAATTATTATGGGATGGCCGAACAGACGGGCTGTATTTACATGGAATGCCCGTGCGGCAATCTTCATGCCAGTGTTTATTCGGACATTATAACCAGAAGGGCAGTGGATTTTACTCCCTGTGAATACGGGGAAAAAGGTATCATTCAGATTTTATCCCCCCTGCCCCGGTCCTATCCGGGACATTCCATACTCACAGAGGATGAAGGGATTATCATAGGCGAAGATGACTGCCTGTGCGGACGCCTGGGGAAATATTTTAAGGTGACGGGGAGAATCAAACATGCCCCGGTCAGGGGGTGCAGTGATACCTATGAAGGATGAAGTGGTTATTCTGGCAGGGGCAAGACAGCCGGAGAAAGAGCCGTGGGAACCCTTTGCGGCTCCGGTACTGGATTTTCTGGAGCAGCTGTCCAGGGAAATACGTGGGGAGAGAAGACAATATGAACAGCTGGCGGCCTTTGGTTTCTGGTGCCGCAGATCTCACATGGAGGAATTCAGAAAACGGTATGACGATGGGCGTTTTCGTCTGGGGCGTGGAGTTATTTTTCACATACCAGCCTCAAATGTTCCGGTATTGTTTGGATACAGCCTTGTGATGGGATTGCTGGCAGGTAACAGCTGTTCTGTCCGTATCTCTTCTAAAAGCCAGGAACAGGATCAAATCCTGTGCCGCATCATGGATTGCATTCTGACCCGCCCTGAATATAAGGGGATGCGGCGGCGGATCTCAGTCTTTTCCTGTGAGAGGCATTCCCTGGCAGTGAGAGAGGCGCTTTCGGACTGCGCAGGCTGTGTGGTGTGGGGCGGTGACAGGACCATAATGGAAATCAGATGCATGCGGATCAGGCCAGATGCAGTGCAGCTGAATTTTCCGGACCGGTATTCTATTTGCATCCTGGATACCTTGCAGCTGGGAAATATAACAGAGGAAGAATTAAAGAATCTCGCCCACAGGTTTTACAACGACACCTATCTTTTGGATCAGAATGCCTGTTCCAGCCCTGCAATTGTCATATGGAATCAGGAGGAAGAATCAAAAGAAGCAGAGAACGCCAGAGTGCGCTGGTGGAATGCAGTTGATGAGGAAGCCCGGTCTTATGATCTGACAGCCCATAAAGCAATGGCCAAATATGAACTGCTGTGCAGATATGCCATGACACTTGACGGGGAAACAAAGATCAGCCGTTATGGGAACCGTCTGTATACAATGGAGCTGGGGGACATTCCCTCAGACATTGATCAGCTTCGGGGCGCTTTTGGTATGTTTTTCGAATACCGGGGAGACTGGAGAAAAGCCCTCAGCCGTCTGGCATCAGGCCGTCTTCAGACCATAACATACCATGGAATAGAAGAACAGGAATTAATGGATTTTGTAATAAAAAATCATCTCTTTGGAGTCCATCGGATCGTTCCGGCCGGACGGGCGGCGGATATGGATCCTGTATGGGATGGTCAGGATTTCATCGCTGTGCTGTCCAGACAGATCGGAAGGGAGGCACAAGATGCTTTTGTTTGAAAAGGAAAAGATATATGGTGACAAAATTCTGGCAGTGGATGATAAGGACAGTAAGGTTACATATGATCAGTTGGATGCATTTTCAGGAGAACTGTACAGTAAAGTCGGTGGAAAAAGGCTGATTTTTATTCTTTGTGAGAATACCATAGAATCACTGTTTGGTTATCTTGGCTGTCTGAAAACCGGCATTGTCCCACTGATGCTGGAAAGCCGTATCCACCCAAGCCTTTTAAATAGTCTCATAGGGGAATATCACCCCGCCTTCCTGTACGTACCGGAAACCTGTATTGAGAAGGCAGAAGGCAGTGAAGTCATCTGGCAGTTTGGCAGTTACTGCCTTTGCAGAAGAAATGAAAAACTGCTCCCAGCCCTTTATAGTGAACTCTCCCTTCTGCTGACTACATCAGGAAGTACAGGCAGCCCCAAGCTTGTCAGGCAAAGCAGCGGGAATATTGATGCCAATGGAAGATCCATAGCTTCCTATCTGGAGATTGATGCCAATGAGCGGCCAATCACTACATTACCTATGAATTATACATACGGTCTTTCCATAATTAACAGCCATGTTTTAATGGGCTGCACACTTTTAATCACCAAATATGGAGTGCTGGAGCCTGCCTTCTGGGATTTTGCAAGAAAGAACAAGGCTTCGTCCCTTGCGGGTGTACCCTATACGTATCAGATTCTAAAGCGAATTGGGTTTATGGAAATGGATCTGCCGGATTTAAAAACCATGACACAGGCAGGCGGTAAGCTGCCGGCCAGTCTCCACAAAGAATTTGCCCTATATGCAAAACGGACCAACAGAAAATTCATTGTTATGTACGGTCAGACGGAAGCAACGGCAAGAATGGGGTATCTCCCAGCTGATAAATCGCTGGAGAAGTGCGGAAGCATGGGGATTGCCATACCGGGCGGCAGATTCTGGCTGGAGGATGAACAGGGCAATGAGGTTATAGAGCCAGACATCCCGGGGGAACTGGTATATCAGGGGAAGAATGTAACCCTTGGTTACGCCTGTTGCAGTGACGACCTTATCAAACCGGATGAATGGAGGGGCGTTTTGCATACCGGAGATATAGCCAGTCGGGACAGTGAGGGTTATTATTATATAACTGGCAGAAAAAAACGCTTTATCAAAGTGTCCGGCAGCAGGGTGAATCTGGATGAAGTGGAACGTCTTTTAAAGGAACAATATGAAGGAATTGATTTTGCATGTGTGGGAACCGATGACAATCTTTCAATTTACACGGATTGCTCATCACCAGATGCAGGGAAGGAGATTTTGGATTACTTATACCGAGTAACTGGAATTGGCAGGGCAGCAGCTGTAAGGTATCGAAATAAAATCCCCAAAAATGAATCGGGAAAAACCCTGTATCAGGAACTGGAAACAACAGCTGATAACAGAATGGAATGTAAATAACGGCATTTATGCCGGTGTGTAAAAGGAGAAGCAGAATATGGATTTTACTTTATCAAAAAAACATCTTCTGGCACAATCGCTGTACAGAAGTTTCACTGAAAATGAGGTAAAGCCAATGGCGCATGAGGTGGACGAGAAAGAAATATTTCCCAGGGAAACCGTAGAAAAGATGGCCAGATGCGGGTTCATGGGAATACCGGTTCCAAAGGAGTACGGCGGGCAGAGCTGTGATGTATTATCTTACGTCATGTGCGTGGAGGAACTGGCAAAGGCATGCGGAACCACAGCGGTAATTCTGTCAGCCCATACTTCCCTTTGTATCGATCCCATTCTTACATACGGGACAGAGGATCAGAAACAAAACTATATCCCTGATCTGGCGGCAGGCCGGAAGCTCGGAGCGTTTGCACTGACAGAGCCTGGGGCTGGAACCGATGCACAGGGCCAACAGACAAAGGCGGTTCTGGACGGTGAACAGTGGGTACTTAACGGCTCCAAGTGCTTTATTACCAATGGAAAGGAAGCAGATATCTATATTATCATAGCCGTGACAGGAACCGTTGAAAAGCGGGGGAAACAATCAAAGGAAATATCCGCTTTTATTGTGGAAAAAGGAACGCCCGGCTTTTCATTTGGAACCAAGGAAAAGAAGATGGGTATCAGGGGATCTGCTACCTATGAACTTATATTTGATGATTGCAGAATACCAAAGGAAAATCTTTTGGGAATGAAGGGCAAGGGGTTTGGTATCGCCATGCATACACTGGACGGCGGAAGAATCGGTATTGCCGCCCAGGCTCTGGGTCTTGCAGAAGGCGCTTTTGAATCTGCTGTAAAATATGTGAAAGAAAGAAAACAGTTCGGACGTGCGCTTGGACAGTTCCAGAATACCCAGTTTCAGCTGGCGGAAATGGCGACTAAGATTGAGGCGGCAAAAATGCTGGTATACAAAGCCGCTTTGGCAAAGGAAACCCAGAAGACTTACAGTGTGGAAGCTGCGAAAGCCAAATTGTATGCAGCAAAGACTGCCATGGAAGTAACAGAAAAAGCAGTTCAGCTCCATGGAGGTTATGGATATATCCGCGAATATGATGTGGAACGAATGATGCGTGATGCGAAAATTACGGAGATATACGAGGGAACAAGCGAGGTACAGCTTATGGTGATTTCCAGCGACGTGCTAAAATAAGGAGGATACGCAGTGAATATTGTTGTTTGCATAAAACAGGTGCCTGATACAAAAGGCGGTGTAAAATTTAATCCGGATGGGACACTTGACAGAAGTGCCATGCTGGCAATCATGAATCCGGACGACAAGGCGGGTCTTGAGGCAGCGCTTAAATTAAAAGACCAGTACGGCGCAAAGGTGACAGTGATCACCATGGGTCTTCCCAAAGCAGATGAGGTTTTAAGAGAAGCTCTGGCAATGGGGGCAGACAACGGAATTCTCGTCACAGACCGGGTACTGGGAGGGGCAGATACATGGGCAACCTCCTCCACATTGGCAGGAGCACTGAAAAGACTTGACTATGATCTGATTATTACCGGGCGTCAGGCCATTGATGGCGACACAGCACAGGTGGGACCCCAGTTATCCGAGCATCTTGATATCCCGGTCATTTCCTATGTACAGAATTTAAGGATCGATGGGGAATATGTGGTTGCAGAGCGTCAGTTTGAAGACCGATATCATCTGCTCCGGGCAAAGATGCCGTGCTTAATTACCGCTCTTTCTGAACTTAACGTTCCCCGGTACATGACGCCGGGTGGCATATTTGATGCCTATGATGCAGAGCTTACTGTGTGGGGAAGACAGGATTTAAAAGAGGTTGATGACAGCAATATTGGTCTGAAAGGTTCTCCCACCCAGATTGCAAAGGCATCAGACAAAGTGAGAAAGGGTGCCGGGGAGGTTGTGAATCTGGACGTTCCCGAGTCAGTTGATTATATTATGAACAAACTAAGAGAAAGACATATCATCTAATATGGAAGGAAAAGAGGTGAATAAAATGGGTTTAGAAGAATATAAGGGTGTCTACATATTTGCCCAGCAGGTGGATCATCAGCTTAGCCGAATTGCTTTGGAACTGCTGGGTAAGGCAAGGGAACTGGCAGAGAATCTGGGGACCGATGTTACGGCGGTCCTGTTGGGCTCCGATGTAAAACAGATGGCAGATGAACTGGCTGAATATGGGGCGGATCATGTCATTGTGGTTGATAATCCAGCGTTAAAGGAATACATGACAGAACCATATACCCATGCGCTTTCCGGTGTGATTGAGAAATACAAACCGGAGATTGTATTGGTGGGTGCAACTGCAATTGGCCGTGATCTGGGACCAAGAGTTTCAGCCAGGGTTGCGACAGGGCTCACTGCAGACTGTACCAAACTGGAGATCGGGGATTTCCCGCTTAACCCGGTAGCAGGCAGAGAACAGAAGCACAACCAGCTTCTGATGACCCGACCGGCATTCGGCGGCAATACCATAGCCACCATAGCGTGCCCTAATCACCGTCCCCAGATGGCTACTGTGCGCCCCGGTGTAATGCAGGCAATTACACCCATAAAAGACCGGAAGGCAATCGTGGAAGAATTTGATCCCGGATTCACACCCGATCATAAATATGTTGAGATACTGGATATTGTAAAATCGGTAGTGGAGTGCGCTGACATCATGGATGCCGAAATACTGGTGTCTGGCGGAAGGGGCATTGGCGGACCGGAAAATTTTGGTTTACTGGAAGAACTGGCTTCTGCCCTTAATGGTCAGGTCAGCTGTTCCCGCGCCGTTGTAGATGCGGGCTGGAAGCCCAAGGATATGCAGGTAGGACAGACCGGCAAGACTGTGAGACCAAATGTATATTTTGCCATTGGTATTTCTGGAGCAATCCAGCATGTAGCGGGTATGGAAGAGTCTGATATCATAATTGCTGTCAATAAGGACGAAACGGCTCCTATTTTTGATGTGGCGGATTATGGAATTGTGGGGGACTGGAAAAAGATTGTGCCGGAGCTGATAAAAAAGATTCGGAATGAAAAAGTAACAGCCCCTGTTGCTTTTATAAAATAGAAAAACATGTATTGACTGGTCAAAGCTCCAACAGTTTGGTATACTTATTACAAAGTACTTGAATTAATCAAAACAAAAGGGGCGAGCAGAAATGATGAAATGGATTTGCGGATTTACAGGTTTAGTTGGGGGTGTTCTGATAATAGCCTGTGCATTGCTTACAAGAAATAAGGCAGTTGCAGTGATCGGCAAAGCCGATGGACCGACGTCGGTATTTATAGCGGGAAAGCCAAGTCCAGTTTCTTCCACAGTCCTGTTGGTAAGTGGAATCATCATCATTCTGGGAACCATAATTGTCGTAATTAGAAATCGTAATTTATAAATGAGGAACAGCAGGCAGCAGGATTTGTGCCTGCTGTTCCTTGTATACTGGTATATCTCTCAGTTGCTGCAGCTTTTAAAATATTCATCAGCCACTTTCAGTAACTTCTCAATACAATCATTTGATTCCCTGTTATAAAGACATGTTACTTTAAAATAATCTTCAAAACCCATCAGGGGAACAAACCGCACGGTATCATTTGCAAACTGTTTCATATGGCTGGCGAGAATGGAGATGCCTAGCTGGCAGTCTACCATAAGCATCATATTAATCAGAGAGTTGGCCTCATAAACCGTGTTGGTAGAATAACCTTCCTGGGAATAGATATTGTCAATTAAATTATGGTCGGTTCTGGAATACTTAGGGTCCATATGTATAAATGGCTCGTCCTTAATCATGGTGAGTGAAACGGATTTCAGCTCCGAAAATTTATGGCTTTGAGGCAGTACGACGCACATATGGTCTGTGAAAACGGTCTTTTTTATAAACTGAGGCGGGCAGTCGATTTCTATATCCGGTAAGATGGCAACATCAATCTGACCGCTTGTCAAGGTTTCCATAATGTGATCGTAGGTGTAGTCCATGGGGTTCACCTTGATGGTTGGGTGAAGCTCATGGAACCGCTTGATCAGCCTGGGAAAATGATAGACAAGGGCAGTTCCTAAAAGCCCGATGCTGATGACTCCTGTTGTCCCGTTTTCCATGTCTTTTACTTTCTTTACGGCAGAATCATAAGCGTGAAGTATCTTTTTAATCTCGTGGTAAAAAATCTTTCCGGTGGGAGTCAGTTTTACCTCCCTTTTGTTTCGAATGAAAAGCTGGGAGCCGATGGAATGCTCTAAGTTGATGACCAGCTTACTTAACGTCGGCTGAGTGATGTGAAGCTGTTGGGATGCCTTCGTGTAGCTGAGGGTCTCAGCCAGGACAATAAAATATTCTAATTGAAAAAGGTTCATCTATACTCTCCGTTTTACTAAAAAAAACTCATTTTTACACATCTATCATATCATAAATTCCGACAAAAATCTCCTTGTTTAATAAAACAATGATTATAATGCATGAAAAATTACTATCACAGTAATAAAAATTATCAATTTATTATAAAAACAAAAGAATGATACACTGGAATTACAAAAGCAATATGAAATGATTATCAATCATTGTCACAATTTGTAAAGAGGGAAGGTGTTACATGTGATTCGAAATATCGCTGTGATAGGAGCCGGAACCATGGGACATGCCATAGCGGGGTGCTTTGCCCTGTATGGATATCCTGTTTCCGTTTATGAAAGCTTTGAAGAGGTACGCAATACCTGCAAGGAAAAAATCAGAAGACAGTATAAACTTCTCCAGGAGGAGGGGCTGATTGAACCAGACGATATAGAAAAATCTCTGGTCAGAATCCAGACCTTTGATGACCTTAAGACCGCTGTAAAGAATGCAGATTATATGATCGAAGCCATTCCGGAACGGCTGGATTTAAAGCAGCAGCTTTTTGAAGACCTCATAAAGTACTCTCCGGCAGATGCCATCATTGCCAGCAACACTTCAAGCATCGCATTTTCCGACTTAACCGCCAAATTGGATGAAAAGGATAAGTCCAGGGTCATGGTATGCCACTGGTATAATCCGGCCCATTTAATTCCGCTGGTGGAGCTGTCATTTTTCGGAAATATGCCGGAAGATCGCTACAAGGAGGTGGAGGATCTTTACCGATCCATTGAGAAACGACCTGCAAAGGTGAAAAAAGACATTCCAGGACTTTTAGCCAACCGAATCCAGCAGGGGATTGCAAGAGAGGTATTTTCTCTCATGGAAATGGGAGCGGCTGATCCGAAAGATATTGATGTTGCTTTAAAATACGGCCCTGCATTCCGGTATGCCACCACCGGTCAGCTTGAGGTAACCGACTTCGGCGGGCTGGACATCTGGTGCACCGTGGGAGATAACCTGTTGGCTGTTATGGACCGGTCAGCCCAGGCGAGCCCGCTTCTGCGGGAAAAGGTTATGGAAGGCAAGCTGGGATTTAAGACCGGAGAAGGGTTCTTTGCTTATCCGGAGCAGGAAAAGCAGGAGATTCAGAACCAGTTCCATAAGCGGTTAATCCGGCAGCTTAAGGCCAGTAAGAATTACGATTAAAAGCAGCAAACGCATATAAAACGGAGGGGAAATAATGATAAAGAGAACACTGGAAGAATTAAAAAGCTACAATGCCCCAGGCCATTTCGGTATGACGGCTATGAGGATACATGGAAAAGAAGAGACGGGAGCCAGGAAATTCTGGATGGGACTGTCCACCTTTTTGCCGGGAGGCGGGGCGGAGTATGCCTATGAAGACAATCCCTTAGAGAAGGTATATTACGTTCTGGAAGGGGAGATGACGGTGACGGACAAAGCCGGAACCAGGTATGTCATCCATCAGAACGAAAGCATTTCGTTTCAGCCCAATGAAGGACGCTATTTAGTTAATGAATCCAACCGTCCGGCAAGTATGCTGGTCATCATCAATTATCCGGAGTAGGAGGAAGAAATCCATATGGTAAGCAAGGAATTTATGGGGAATTTATTTGACGTGTCCGGCAAGGTTGCCCTTGTGACGGGAGCCACAGGAGCTCTTGGAAAGGCAGTTTCCATCGGTTACGGTCTGGCGGGAATGAAAGTCATGGTCACAGGCCGCAAGGAAGAAACCTGCAGGGCGCTTTGTGAGGAGTTAGAAGCACAGGGCATTCAGTGCGGATATTCCACAGGGGACCCGGCTGTGGAAGAAGATGTGATTAAGGTGATCAATGATACCATCAGGACATTTGGGGAAATCAATGTGCTGGTGACAGCGGCAGGATACAACAAGCCGCAGCCCATAGTCGAACAGGATTTATCCACATGGAAGCAGATTATGGATTCTGACGTTCAGGGAACCTGGCTCTTTTGCAAATACGTGGGTGAGCAGATGATAAAGCAGGGCAAAGGCGGAAAGGTTATTATGGTTTCCTCTGCCCGCTCCAAGATGGGCATGGCAAATTACACAGGCTACTGTACCGCAAAGGGGGGAATTGACTTAATGGCCCAGTCTCTGGCCTGTGAGTGGACCGCAAAATACCACATCAATGTGAACACAATCAATCCCACCGTGTTCCGCTCCGATTTAACCGAATGGATGTTTGATCCTGAAAGCGCTGTTTACCAGAATTTCTTGAAGCGTCTTCCCATCGGACGTCTGGGTGAGCCGGAAGATTTCGTAGGGCCGTGCATTTTTCTGGCATCAAAGGCCAGCAATTTCATGACTGGGGCCAATGTGGCCACAGACGGCGGATATTGGGCCAACTAATTGGAGTCAGACCATTTGAACATACAAAAATATAAAGTTAGATAACGGAGGTAAATACCCATGAGCAAGAAAGTATTCGTAGACTTAACCCATCCATTCAGTGCCGATATTCCCCGCTGGCCATATTTTGACAAGCCGGTCATTGACAATAAGCACTCCCTTGCAAAGGGCGGTGTTCTAACCCAATACATAGGCTGCACCATGCATACCGGAACCCACTGCGATGCACCAAGACATGTCATGGAGAAGGAATTTGACGGAAAACGTGCCCGTTATACCCATGAGATGCCAGTAGATGCTTATACCGGAGATGCCATCTGTCTGGAAATTGAAATCGAGACATGGGGGCTTATCACAGGAAAGCATTTAGAAGATGCATGTGAAAGAGCCAACATCAAACCGGAAGAACTGGAGGGCATGATTGTCTGCTTAAACACCGGAATGCACCGCAAATTTGACGATTCCAAGGAATATTACCACTATTCCTGCGGCACAGGCATTGAAGCTGGGAAATGGTTTGTGGAGCACAAGGTAAAATGTGTCGCAATGGATATGCAGGCATTAGACCATCCCCTTCACACAGCCATGGGCAACAACGGCATGACAAGAATGAATTTATTAGGGGCTTCCGGAAGACCCATCACCGAGGAATATATTGAGAAATTCGGTGAAGAGGCATATGCGGAATTTGATAAAGAATTATACATCAGACTTCACGGTCAGGAAGCCTATAACGAGAAATTCGGCGAACTGGAAGCAATCGGCTGCTGGGGAACCTGGGAGCCGTGCCATAAAGAGATGCTGGGACACGGAATTGTAGGCGTAGAGAACTTAGGCGGCAACTTAGATAAAGTTTCTGGAAAACGGTTCCGTTTCTACTGTTTCCCTCTCCGCTGGCACTTAGGTGACGGTTCCATGGCGCGTTGCGTGGCAGAAATTGATGAGGACGATTTAAACGATGTTCCGGAAAGAACCTATCAGTATGGAGGATTTTAATATGGGAGATTTGAGCAATAAGGTAATTCTGACCGTAGCCACTACGGGCGCCTGGCCCACAAAGGAAATTACCCCCTATGTGCCGATTCAGCCCCAAGAGATCGCCCAGGAGGTTTACGCCTGTTATAAAGCCGGGGCTTCCATGGCACACATACACGTAAGAGATGACCAGTCGAAAGCTTCCATGGATTACAATAAATTCGAAGAGACCGTCCGTCTCATCCGAGCCAAAGAGGATTGTGATATTGTCTTAAATTTAACAACCTCCGGAGGCATCGGATTGGACGATGAAGTAAGAATCAGACCCTTCAAAGAATTAAAACCGGAGCTGGCTTCTTATGACTGCGGTTCCATGAACTGGCAGAACAACTGTGTGTTTGAAAACAGCCCTGCTTTTTTAGAGAAACTTGGCAACGCCATGCAGGAAGCAGGTGTAAAGCCTGAAATTGAAATTTTCGATGTAGGTATGATCTACAATGCCCTTTATTACTTAAAAAAAGGAGTCTTAAAAGCCCCTCTCCATTTTCAGTTCGTATTAGGTGCGGCAGGAGGAATGCCTGCTACCGTAGAAAACCTGGTCTATTTAAAAAATCTGGTTCCGGAAGGTTCCACCTGGAGCGCTCTTGGGATCGGGAAAGGCCACCTACCCATCCTATACACTGCACTGGCACTTGGGGGAAATATCCGTGTAGGAATGGAAGATAACATTATGTACAGCAAAGGTGAACTGGCAAAGTCCAATGTGGAATTTGTGGAACGGGCAAAGCGCATCATCCATGAATTCGGCAAAGAGGTTGCCACACCGGAGGAAACAAGACAGATACTTGGGGTATAGCGTGGGCAGGAAAGAGGGAACACCCTATGGGTATACCTTTATGCCCAGAGAGCGTGGGCAGGAAAGAGGAAACACCCTGCGGGTATACCTTTATGCCCAGAGAGCGTGGGCAGGAAAGAGGAAATATGAGAGAAGTAGTTATTGTAAGTGCTGCCCGGACAGCCATCGGCAGCTTTGGCGGCAGTCTTGCTGCCATTTCAGCGGTGGATTTAGGGGCCACGGCTGCAAAAGGTGCGATGGAACGGGCTGGAATCAAGCCGGAGCAAATTGATGAAGTCATCGTAGGAAATGTACTCAGCGCAGGCTCAGGACAGAACGTGGCACGTCAGATATCTTTAAAAGCAGGGGTGCCGGTAGAGGTACCCGCTATGGGAATCAGCAAAGTTTGCGGTTCCGGCTTAAGAGCAGTTACTCTTGCTGCACAGATTATTAAGGCGGGAGATGCCGACTTGATCCTGGCTGGCGGAGCGGAGAGCATGTCATGTGCGCCCTATGTCTTAAACAATTACCGGTTTGGACACAAAATGGGAAATGAAACTCTGGTAGATACCATGATTCAGGATGGCCTGTGGGATGTATATAACGATTATCACATGGGTGTCACTGCAGAAAACATTGCGAAGCGGTACAAAATCACCAGACAGGAGCAGGACAGGTTTTCAGCAGAAAGCCAGCAAAGAGCACAAAAGGCCATAGAAGCAGGCCGTTTTAAAGAAGAAATCATACCGGTTTTAATCCCTGTAAGAAAAGGCGAGCCTAAGGTTTTTGATACGGACGAATTTCCTCGGTTCGGAACCACAGAGGAGACCCTTGGAACGCTTCGTCCCTCTTTTATCAAGGACGGAACCGTCACAGCAGGCAATGCTTCCGGATTAAATGATGGAGCTGCCATGGTGATTCTCTGCTCCAAAGAAAAGGCGGAAGAATTAGGGCTTCCGATTATGGCAAGAATTACAGGCTATGGTTCTGCAGGTGTAGAACCGGAGGTCATGGGTCTTGGCGTGATCCCAGCTTCAAAACTTGCCATGAAACATGCCAAAATCACCGCGGAAGAACTGGATCTGGCAGAAGCCAACGAAGCATTTGCGGCTCAGGCGATTGCCGTGTGCCGTGACTTAGGCCTTGACCCGGCAAAGACCAACGTAAATGGCGGGGCCATTGCCTTAGGCCCTCCCATCGGCGCTTCCGGCGCGAGAATCCTGACAACCCTCCTCTATGAGATGGAGAAGCGGGATGCGAAAAAAGGTCTTGCCACCTTATGCATTGGCGGCGGCATGGGAACAGCAATCGTAGTGGAACGATAGGAGGAATGCGCATGAAAAAAGTTTCGCCCCAGGAAGCGGTTGCTTCCATCAATGACGGAGCCGTAATCATGATCGGAGGTTTCATGTCAAACGGAACTCCGGAAATCCTGATTGATGCGCTGATAGAAAAAGATCTTAAAAATTTGACAATTATTGCAAATGACGGAGGAACTCTTGATACAGGAATTGGCCGTCTTATTAAAACAGGGGCGGTCAGCCGACTGATCGCTTCCCACATTGGCTTAAACCCACTCACAGGACAGCTCATGAACGAGGGAAAGATGGAGGTGCAGCTTGTACCTCAGGGAACCCTTGCAGAGCAGATCCGCGCGGGAGGAGCTGGCCTTGGTGGTGTTCTGACGCCCACCGGACTGGGCACAGAGATTGAAGAGGGAAAACAGGTAATTGAAGTGGATGGAAAACATTTTGTTCTTGAAAAGCCACTAAAAGCCGATTTTGCTCTGATTCGCGCCTCCGTTGCCGATGAAAAGGGCAATTTGTTCTACCGGGCAACCACCAGGAATTTCAATCCCATGATGGCGACTGCGGCAGAAACCGTAATTGCAGCGGCTGAAGAGATTGTGGAAGTAGGAAAGATTCAGGCAGAAAGCGTTGCTACGCCAGGAATATTTGTGGACTTTCTTGTAGGAGGTGAACCTTATGTCGATTAAAGAAACGATTGCCAGGCGTGTGGCAAAAGAATTAAACGACGGAGATGTGGTAAATCTGGGAATTGGACTTCCTACCATGGTTGCCGATTACATACCAGATGGAATGACCATTCACCTCCAGTCTGAAAATGGAATCCTGGGCATGGGACCCGTGCCTGGAGCCGACGGATACGATTCTAATATTGTCAATGCAGGGGGGAAACCTGTGACTGTAGAACATGGAGCCAGCTATTTTGACAGTGCATTTTCCTTTGCCATCATTCGCGGGGGGCACGTGAATGTAACCGTTCTGGGAGCCTTGCAGGTGGATCAGCAGGGAAGCCTTGCCAGCCACATCATACCGGGGAAGATGGTTCCGGGCATGGGTGGAGCCATGGACCTGGTCACAGGCTCCAAAAAGGTGATCATTGCCATGACCCATACGGCAAAGGATGGTTCTCCAAAGATATTAAACAATATCACATTACCGCCAACGGCAGTCTGTAAGGTCCATAAAATCGTGACGGAACTTGCTGTTATCGAGGTGACAGAGGACGGTCTTGTCCTTAAGGAAGTTTCCGTGGACACTACACCGGAAGAGGTTGCAGCAAAGACAGAAGCACCTCTGATTATGGCGGAGTGCATGGGGCGCTTTTAATAGTTGCCGTACTTGAAGTATTTAAGAAAATGAATTATAAATATAGTTTAAGCAATAAAAAATAAAAGACAGGAGATAGGAATATGGGGAAAAAAGTCGGCGTAAGCCAGGAAGAAAAGAACTTATCCTATTATAAGTTTTTTGAGCGCCCTATGGCAGAAATACCGGAGGAAAAGCTAGCCATCTTAATAAATGGTCAGGGGGACAAAAAAGCGGGAGTGCCATTTGAAAAAAGAAACCTTTATCTTGCAGGAAATGATGAAGAATACTGTCAGAACGGTTACGGTATCCATGAGGATGGAACTGGCTACGTATGTAATACCACCTACATGCCCGGCGTCACTGGGGACATGCTGGACTGGTGGTTCCCCTGGCATAGTGTAGGTTCCGATCTGCGCTACAAAATATGGGACCCGGAGGACCATTGTTTTGCCAGGGCTGATCGGCCGGATTACGTCTGTGACCCTGAGGTACCAATGAGGGAGAAGACCTGGGGAGTGAACCACTATATAATGGAAGATATTGGCCCCGGCTTTGAATTCCTTAAGCTGTGTTTCAAAAGTCCGGCTGATTTCGGTTATGATCCATCCATCGTGGGAAGTAAAGCATGTGAGTCTATGGTCTGTGCCATTGGAGAGAGCTCCTGCGCCTGCGCCATGACCCATAAATGGTATCCTTATAAGGCTGGGGTTATGTTCTGCTCCCGCTTCTGGATCGGCTTTAAGCTGGAGAATGGAATTATACGAAAAGCCCTGCCTGAAGGCTTAAAAATTCCGGAAATCGCTGCCAAAAGTCTCTTTGCTCACAACATCAAGGAGTTTTCCAACTTAGCAGCCATTTTGCCGGAAGTGTACGCACAGAACAAAGATTGTTTTTAAAATTCCAATATCCGAAAGGAAAATTCATAGGAAAATAGAAGTTCTGCATTGGACGGATCAAAACTAATCAAGTCTGCAATTTTACCGATGCGGTAAAAAAAGGTGCTTTTATGAATGTGCAGGTAATTGGAAGTATTTAAGGCATTGCGGTTATTTAAAAAATATGCCTTTAGAGTCTTTATGTATTCTGTGTTATTTTCCTGGTCATAGTTTTGCAGAAATAAAAGATCCGGATGAATGAGGGTCTCTGTATTAATTTGATTTTGAGAGGATGACAGAAGATGGTTTAAATAATTGTCTTCATAAGTGAGAATGTGCTCCTTTCTGATACAGTTTTGATTCCTCAGCAGAAACATTACCTGGTTATAATAGCGTGGGGTATCCAGTAGTTGTTCAAATCGAAAACTAATCGCAGCATGGATCTGGTTCAGCTGAAGAAAATGAGACAGCTTCTGTCTGTCAATGGACTGGTAAAGATCTTTGCAGTTACTGGTGTGCAAAAGTATTAATGTCCCTTTATAAAAGAAGGCCATGCTGTGCTTAAATATCCCTGATAGCTGGTCAATATAGTAATTAGGGTTCAACTGGGTATTGGAAAAACCATGAAAGGTGAATCCCAGTACCCAGAAATACTGGTATAAGGTCTTTCCCAGCTGTGCCAGGTGCCGGGCTGCAATGCTTTTGCTGTCCAGATTCTGCTCAATCAGGTCGGTTAAGAAACACTCATATTTCAGCCCTGTTTTTTCTGCGTAACACTCATCCTTTTGCATTTCCAGGGAGATCAGCTTAGACAGGTTCATGGCAAAGGAACTGTCAGCAGATTGAAAAGGGCGGTTAAGAGAACTGATGCATAAGTAGCCCACTGCGGCACGTTTGATATGAATGCTGCAGAACAGATAAGAGATTTCGTGTGAATCATCATGTTCCACAATGATCGGTGAGGAAGAGGTAAACAAATGCTGCAAAACCTTTTTTTCTTTCATGCTCTGTATAAAATTACTTTTTAAATAGAATTTTTCATCATAGACATCAAATTTATCATCAAAATAATCCTTAGGGCTGGAGGCAAGCACAGAGAAGCTTGTGGTACATAATGTTATGGGGTTATTCAGAAATGTCATTGCCGTGTCAAGCATGCTCTGGTAACCATAACCTGCCTGCAATACCTGTAATACTTCATCTCTCTTTAAGTCCGCCTTGCGGCAATCGTATAATTCCTGCTGTATGCAGTTTAAGACCGCAAAGGAGTCCAGGTTCTCTTTAATGGAAAGTATGTTTGTGTTTTCTTCATTGGAACAACAGTTGAGCAAAAGAATACAGCCGTCTGGAATGAGAGGCTGATGATCCGGATAAGTTCCTATGTACAGGGTGTCGGGATCAGGCTGCAGCTGATCGTCATGAGAAGGCAGCAGATAATAAACGCTCTCGATCCGCCGGCTGGAAAAAACGGGCCCGTGAACATGAACCTG
>SVDT01000066.1 GCA_015057775.1 Paenibacillaceae bacterium
TTGCAGCAGTTATTTCAGGAGTAACTTCGATTTATGCAGGGGAAAGCATGATTGATACCCTTATTATTATTTCTGTGGTTATCATCAATGCGGTTCTTGGTGTTTATCAGCAATCCAAAGCAGAATCTGCAATCGAATCATTACAGGAGATGGCGGCAGCCACATCAAAGGTAATCCGAAATGACAAGCTTCTCATTGTCCGATCCGAAGAACTGGTTCCTGGTGACATTATTCTATTGGAAGCAGGGGACTCTGTACCTGCAGACTCCAGAGTTTTGGAATCTGCCAGCTTAAAGGTGGAGGAAGCGGCGCTGACCGGAGAATCCGTATCCGTATCTAAGATGATGGAAGCCGTTTCAGGCGGATCAGGAGAGGTTGGGCTGGCAGACAGAAAGAACATGGTTTATACTGGTTCTACCATTGTTTATGGAAGAGGTAAGGCTGTGGTATGTTATACTGGCATGGAGACGGAAATCGGGCATATTGCCGATGCACTCAACACAGCGAAAGAGGAAGAAACCCCGCTGCAGATTAAATTAGACCAGCTTTCCAAAGTACTGTCCATTATGGTTCTTGGAATCTGCGCTCTTATGTTCGCCATAGATTTAATAAGAATTGGCATATCTGGAGGCGGAATTCATTTAGAGCAGATTATTGATACCTTTATGATTGCTGTTTCTCTGGCAGTAGCCGCTATTCCGGAAGGTCTGGCAGCCGTTGTTACCATTCTGCTTTCCATTGGTGTGACTAAGATGTCAAAAAAACATGCCATTATCAGAAGACTGACGGCAGTGGAAACCCTGGGTTGTACCCAGATTATCTGTTCAGATAAGACAGGAACCTTAACACAAAACAAAATGACGGTTGTGGAGCATTCTGCATCTGATGAAACTCTTTTGATGACTGCCATGTCACTTTGCTGTGACGCACAACTGGATCTGGACAGTTCACAGGCAGTGGGAGAACCTACGGAATGTGCCCTGGTTAACGATGCATTTAAAAACAGTTTGTCAAAGACAGAGTTATCCAGGTTATATGTAAGAATTGGGGAAGCGCCCTTTGATTCTGTCAGAAAAATGATGTCAACGGTTCATAAAAAAGCAGACGGCACTGTAATACAGTTTACAAAAGGAGCTCCTGATGAGGTTTTAAAGCGATGCACCAAAGTTTATACAGGGGATGGCATTGCAGAAATGACAGATGAAATACGTGAAGCCATTTTAAAAACCAATAAAAGCATGGCTGATAAGGCGCTCAGGGTTTTGTGCGGTTCCATGAGAGAGTGGGACAGCGCCCCGGCTGCTATGGAACCGGATATTCTGGAAAAAGAACTGGTGTATCTGGGATTGTCCGGAATGATTGATCCGGTTCGCCCGGAAGTAAAAGCAGCCATTACAGAGTGCCAGGAAGCAGGGATCCGTCCGATCATGATCACTGGGGACCATAAGGATACCGCAGTTGCCATAGCAAAAGAGCTTGGAATTCTTGAAAATGAAAGCATGGCAATTACCGGTGCCCAACTTCAGAAGATCTCCGATAAAGAACTGGAACAGACCATACAGAATTATTCTGTTTATGCAAGAGTTCAGCCCGAACATAAAGTACGTATTGTTAAGACATGGAAGAAGCTTTCCAAAGTAACCGCCATGACAGGAGACGGAGTGAACGATGCTCCGTCTATTAAAGAAGCTGATATTGGGGTAGGAATGGGAATTACCGGAACAGATGTGACTAAGGATGTTGCAGATATGGTACTTGCTGATGACAATTTTGCAACCATCGTTGCTGCAGTAGCAGAGGGCCGCCGTATTTACGACAATATCCGTAAAGCGATCCAGTTTTTACTTTCCTCAAATCTTGCAGAGGTAATTGCCGTATTTGTGGCCAGTCTTTTAGGATTTACTATTTTAAAGCCGGTACATTTGTTGTGGATCAATCTGATTACAGACTGTTTCCCTGCCATTGGTCTTGGTATGGAAGCAGAAGAAGGCGATATTATGAAGCGGGATCCCAGAAGCCCCAAAGATGGTGTATTTTCCGATGGAATAGGAGCCGAAACAGCATTTCAGGGCATGGTAATTGCCATCCTCACTCTGGCGGCGTACTTTATCGGACATTATATGGAAAGCGGAGTATGGGAAATTGCGGAGAGTTCCGATGGTATGACGATGGCGTTTTTAGCCCTGTCCCTGCTTGAGATGTTTCATTCCTTTAATATGCGTTCCAGAAAGGATTCCATCTTTCATTTAAAATCGCGGAATAACTTTTTGACCGCATCATTGGCAGTATCCTTCGTTCTGACAACCGCTGTCATTTATGTTCCGTTTTTACGGGAAGCGTTTTCCTTTGAACATATTTCATTGGTGGAATATCTTGTGGCGGTATTGATTTCCGTTTCCATCATTCCCATTGTGGAAATCACCAAGCTGCTAAAGCATAAAAAGAAATAATGTGATTATGAAAAATACCGTCCCGGGGGGCGGTATTTTTTGCCTGAATTGTGCCCGGTGCAGCCTGGGTTGTATTTATATTTGCTTAATTTCAGCCGATAATAAAAGTAGAAAAACTCAATTAGTTTCTGTTTAGGAGGAAAATTTTATGGAAATAACCGGGTTAAATAAATACTGCCATACCGACACAGCATCAAAAAATGTGAGAACAAAATATAATGATGGCGCAGAAATAAATATGGCTGAGGTATTCAGAAAGGAAGTATTAAATTGGGAGAAAAAAATCAAGAAAAAGATTAATGAGGATTTAGAAAATGACCGTGAAGGCAATAATAATATGTCTGAAAAAAAATGGAGTGCTTTCATGAATGGAGTGGATAAAGCGCTGAATGCTTATAATCAGAATGAAAATACAGATATTAAAACGGATTATTCCAGACCCAATATGGAAAGTAAACGGCTTCGTGATGATTCTTTTGCAAAATCCCAGATAAGTGTACTTGATTCTTTTCAAAAGTATTATTGGTAGGATACAAATAAAATAGTAGCCCGGATAGATATAGATCTATGCCGGACTACTATCTGTTTTAACCGTTTACTGCCTGGCGTTTCATCTGGGTGATGGCTTCGATGACCGGTGGCAGATATAATATTACGATAGTTACAACCATTTCAGGAATAATATAGGTAGCGTTATATCCAAAGGTATATAAAAGCGGGTTCATGCCTTCCGGCGCATAGGAAGCAAAGAATATGTAACCGGAAATAACATGGCAGATATATCTGCCTAAAACACCTGTGATATATCCTGGAATCAGTCCGTATTTTTTGTTATGAAACAATCCGGAAAGGCCCAGACAGCCAAATGCTATGGGATAGTCCAGGAGAACCTGAACAGGAGCGTAAATATATGGCCCCATAATAAACTGAAGAATTCCGTATGCCACTCCTGTCATGATTCCGGCTTTAACGCCGTAGATATAGCCGATCAGACAGATAAACAGCATGGAAAACAATGTGATGGAACCTCCGAACGGAAGTGAGGCAAATTTGATGAAAGAAGCCACCATAGCCAGTGCCATCGCACCTGCGCAGGTTACCATCTGGCGGGTTTTCAGCTGTCTGGTAGGAAGTGTTTTGCCAGTAAGCAGATGAATCCCCAGTAAAATTATTAAAAGTGCTGCAATCACCAGTCCGTAACCGGCTGGCTTTAAAAGGTATTCTCCGGATTCCTGAGAATAGGTTAGAAAAAATGACATAAAAAAACCTCCTTCGTATGCACAGGAGGGGACTACTACTATTGCTTCCTTCCGCCGGCATTATCCGGTTCAAGTAGTAAGGGTCAGGTAAATACCATTCTCAGCCTAAGGCTCCCCCAGCGTGTCATAATTTTTTCATTTCGGTGTGAGTATAACTGAAATAAAAGGGAATGTCAAGATATTTAAGCCTGTAAAATAAGTATAAAAAAGTAAATTAAGCACAACCTAGTAAAGCAGTGCATCATTGCATTTTTTCAATTAAAAAATACAGATGCGGAGGTTGTATCTATGACAGGCTTTATCATTGCCCTGATATCAGGAGCGCTTATGAGCATACAGGGAGTATTAAATACGGGAGTGTCCAAGCAGACAAGCATGTGGGTTTCCACAGGCTGGGTCCAGCTGACTGCTTTTTTGACCTGCCTCATTTTATGGTATTTCTCAGGGAGGGACGATATTTCAGCCCTTCTTTCGGTTCACCCCAAATACATGCTGATCGGAGGCATTATCGGAGCATTTATTACTTACACAGTTGTGAAAAGTATGGGGACGTTAGGTCCGGCAAAAGCAGCACTGGTGATAGTATTGTCCCAGATCGTGGTGGCTTATGCAGTGGAGGTATTTGGTTTATTTGGCGTAGAAAAAGTTGGATTTGAGTGGAAAAAACTGATTGGGGCAGTTGTAGCCATCATAGGCATTATAATCTTTAACTAATTTGGAAATAGTGCTTGTATTTACTTATTTCTTTAGGTAGAATAGGTACAAGGGCTGAGGATGGGATCCTTTTTTACAAAATTTTGTAAAGGGAGGATTCCATGAACTATCATAGGATTAAGATCGCAGCCATAGCTTTCTGCGTAATTATATGCAGTATTTGCTATGGCTTAAACAGAAATCATAAATACCGGGAAGAAGGGTTTGTTTCCATTCAGGAGACACCTGCATCGTCACAAGAGGAAACGTTAGCCGGGGATTTAAAAGAAACATCAAAAGAACCGATACGTATTTGCTATGTACATATATGCGGAGAGGTGGCTTTTCCAGGCGTCTATGAGCTGGAGGAGGGAAGCCGTATCTTTCAGGCTGTGGAAGTAGCCGGAGGTTTTACGGAGAATGCAGCAGCTGATTCGCTAAACATGGCGGAACCGGTCAAAGACGGGATGAAGCTTAAAGTGCCGGACAAGGAAGAAGCCAAAGTGCTTTTGGACCAGGCGTTATCTTCCGGACCAGGTTCATCAGAAGGCAGACGTAAAGTGAATCTTAACACGGCTGACAAGGACCAGCTCATGACCTTAAGAGGAGTGGGAGAGGCGAAGGCGGATGACATCATTCGTTACCGGGAGAGTCACGGTGGATTTCAGAAGATTGAAGACATTATGAAGATATCAGGGATCAAGGAGGCAGCCTTTCAGAAGATAAAAGACGATATCACGGTTTAAATAGAAGACAGAGGTGCAAAATGGCAAGTGTTTTAGTAGTAGATGACGAAAAACTGATTGTAAAGGGAATGAGATTCAGTCTGGAGCAGGACGGTATGGAAGTGGACTGTGCCTATGATGGTGAGGAAGCCATTAATCTGGCAAAACAGAAGGAATACGATGTAGTGCTTTTGGATGTCATGCTTCCAAAGTTTGATGGATATGAGGTTTGTCAGGCCATCCGGGAATTTTCTGAGATGCCCATCATTATGCTGACAGCCAAGGGCAACGATATGGATAAGATTCTGGGGCTTGAGTATGGAGCTGATGATTACATTACGAAGCCCTTTAACATTCTGGAAGTAAAAGCAAGAATTAAGGCAATTATGCGTAGAAACGCCAAGAAGGGGAGACGGGATAAAAAGGAAGACAGCCATCTGGTGACAGCCGGTGATTTAAAGCTGGATCGGGATGCCAGAAGGGTCTTTATTGCAGAAAAAGAGATCAATTTAACAGCAAAAGAATTCGATCTTCTGGAGCTTTTAACCTGCAATCCCAGCAAAGTTTACAGCAGAGAACAGCTGCTTACTTACGTTTGGGGGAATAAGGCGATGGACACAGGCGATGTCCGTACTGTAGATGTTCATGTAAGGCGTCTGAGGGAGAAAATTGAGCCCAGCCCCAGCGATCCCAAATATGTGCATACGAAATGGGGCGTAGGATATTATTTCCGCGTCTAGTGAAAAAAAGGAGGATTTCTGCCGGGAGACTGGAGAGATCCGCCTTTTCTTAAATTAAGGAGTGCCGAAACGATGAAAAAAAGCCCGCAGGGTGAACGATGGAGAAGGCTTGACAATACGGCAAAGATTTTTCCTGTCATAGCCGATGAAAATTTAAGCAATGTGTTCCGGATCAGTGCCCAGCTAAAAAGTGAAGTGGTACCTGGAACCTTACAAAGAGCGTTAGAGGAAGTTCTGCCACAGTTTGAAGGATTTTCCGTGAAACTGAGGAGAGGCTTTTTCTGGTATTATTTTGAACACAACAGCCGGATGCCGGTCATTGAACGGGAGACAACCTATCCCTGTAAGTATATTGACCCTCACAGCAACCAGCTTTTTTTATTCCGGGTCACTTATTTTGGAAGCCGGATCAATCTGGAAGTATTTCATGCTGTCACAGATGGACTGGGTGCAGTTAATTTTTTAAAGGCACTGGTTTACCGCTACCTGGATCTGGTAAAGGATTCAAGAACAGGTCACAGAGCCCCCCAGAAGATTTCTTCCGATGTTTCCATGAATGTGGAGGACAGTTACGTCCGTAACTATAGAAAGATCCGGAAACAAAAATACAGTTCTGCAAAAGCCTATCATATCACCGGGGAGCTGCTCTCATTGGATGAGGAGAATATTCTTCACGGCTATATCGGTTTAAAAGAGATCAAGGCTGTAAGCAAGGGCTATGGCGTCAGTATTACCCGTTTTTTAACTGCTGGGCTGATCTGGTCTATTTATCAGGAGTATTTAAAAAAGAAGCCATCTGATCAATCCATTGGAATCAGCATTCCCATTAATCTAAGGAATTTTTTTGGTTCTGAGACAATGGCGAATTTTTTTGCTGTGACTTTAGTGGAATTTCTTTCTTCCGGAGAGAATCATACCTTTGAGGAGATACTACAGGTGGTCTGTACCCAGATGGATGAAAAGATTACAAAAGAGAAGATGGAGGAGACCATTTCCTATAATGTTTCCAGTGAGAAGAAGTGGTATCTGCGCATTACTCCTCTTGTAATAAAATGGCTTGCTTTAAATCTGATATTCTGGAGGAACAATGGGGCATATACCATGACATTGTCAAACATCGGTCCCATTGAGATGGATGAAGAATATGCAGATGAGATAGAACGCTTTACCATGATGATCGGGGTTTCACGCAGACAGCCTATGAAATGCGGGGTATGTTCCTATGGAGATGAGGTTATTGTTACCTTCAGCTCTGTTTTTCAGGATACAAGGCTTGCGGATACCTTTTTCGGTTTTCTAAGAAAAGAAGGGATTCCGGTTGAACTGGAAAGCAATGGTGTGCCGGATCACAGAGATGATAAGGGGCAGTATCCCCAGATCCGGTATGACAAGGAACGGATGAAAAAGATTGCCAATATCTTTTACGGCATCATGATTTTTGCCGCGGTGATACTTGGAATTATTAACCTTGCTACCTATTCTGGTTCCATATGGTCAGTGATCGCAATTGCCTTAATGGCTTACTCCGTCATGACAGTCCGGTATTCCTTTATGCGCCATTCCAATCTGGCGGGAAAAGTGGTGATGCAGACCATAGCGGCAGAGATCGTATGGGTTGCGATTGATCATGTGACAGGGTACAGCGGCTGGTCTGTAAACTATGGGATACCAAGCACCATATTATTTGCTGACCTGGCGGTGGTATTTTTAATTCTTGTTAACCGAATGAATTGGCAAAGCTATTTCATGTATCAGATTGCAGTTACTGTATTCAGCTTTATTCCGTTAATTCTATGGGCAGCAGGGCTGATTACCAGACCGCTTCTGTCCATTGTGACAGTGGTGGTGACCGTGATAATTCTTGCAGTCACCATTGCTTTGGGAGACCGGAGAGTAAAGAATGAGCTGATCAGACGATTTCATATATAGAACGTGCTGTCTGGAAAGGAGGTAGACATATGAGAAGAAAAAAAGTGAGTGTGATGGGAAATCTGGTGAGAGATATGATGCAGAATGTGATGGAAACTTCGTTTAAACAGCCATTCCAGAGTGGTGAACTGAGAAAGAATCCAGTGGAACCGGCCTGGGTATGTCCGGCTGGATATGAATATGAAATTATAGAAAAATGTGATTTAAAGATGGAATATTTAAGACCTGTTGGAGTGGTAACAGGTCGCGTGATTCTTCAGCTTCACGGTGGCGGTTATATCGGCCCCATGAAGAATATTTACCGGAGATTTGCAGTCCGGTATTCCAAGATCAGTTATGGAGGAGATGTTCTGACTCCGGATTACCGGGTAGCTCCGGAAGATCCCTATCCGGCTGCGTTACAGGATGCCGTTTCGGCTTACCAGTGGCTTTTACAGGAGAAGGGGTATGCCCCTGAAAATATTGTAATAGCAGGAGATTCAGCTGGCGGAGGTTTAGGCCTTGCATTGGGCCTATATTTAAAGGACAATCACCTGCCTCTTCCGGGAGGCTTTCTCACCATGTCTGCCTGGACGGATTTAACAAATAGCGGGGAAAGCTATCAGGCTAATTATGAGCTGGATCCCCTTTTTGGCAATTCCACCCATAATATGCTTTATGATTCTACGTATATCGGAGAGTCAGATCCCATGGAACCGTATATCTCGCCGCTGTTCGGAGACTTTAGCGGATTCCCTCCCGTACTGATGCAGGTTGGAAATTACGAGGTATTGTTAAGCGACACCCTGATGGTTGGGCAGAAGTTAAAAAAAGCTGGGGTGAAATGCCGGATATCCGTTTTTGAAGGAATGTTTCATGTATTCCAGATGGGGCTGGATCTAATTCCTGAGAGCCGGGAAGCCTGGGAGGAAGCGGAAGAATTCTTACGGGTGGTTTATCATATCAGTGTAAAACCGGAAGGAAAAGTTGTCCGTAAAGTGAAGACAGGGCAAAAACGGTCTGCACGAGATATTACTGAATTTTTAATTGCCATGATGAAGAAAGAATTGAATGGATAGAGGAGATACGAATGAAGATCACATTGGTGACTGTGGGGAAGATAAAAGAAAAGTTTTATACTGACGCCATAGCCGAATACAGCAAGAGACTGAGCCGCTACTGCAAGCTTGAAATGATTCAGGTGGCAGATGAAAAGACACCCGACCATGCCAGCGAGACGGTGGAGCGGCAGATTAAGGAGAAGGAAGGCGAGAGAATTCTTCTTTCCATAAAGGAAGGCGCCTATGTGATTGCCTTGGCCATTGACGGAGATACCCCGGATTCGGTAAAGCTGTCAGAAAAAATAGCGGCTCTTGGAGTGGGCGGGGTAAGCCAGATTGTATTTATTATCGGCGGTTCCCTTGGGCTTGCGGACGCTGTATTAAAGCGGGCTGATTACAAGCTGAGCTTTTCTAATATGACGTTTCCCCATCAGTTGATGCGGGTGATTTTGCTGGAACAGATTTATCGGAGTTATCGGATTATCAATGGGGAACCGTATCACAAATAGGCACAAAATTTTTCTTTAATGTTAAAGCCTGATTTAAAAGAAGATCAGGCTCAAACATTAATTTTACTTTAGAAAATCATGATATTATCTAACATTGTCTAATGTTATTCTCTTTATAAACTCCTGCGCAAGTAATTTGTTTTCTTGATGTGGTTTATCTGTATTAGATGTAATTACAAAAATTACCTGCAAGTCAGGTATTACATAAAGAGCTTGACCGCCAAATCCACCTGCATGAAAAGCTTTATGATTTTCAATATCATTTACCCACCATAAATAGCCGTAGGAATTGCTTTCAGGAAAATTACCATGTACATGCTCACTTGTTGATTCTTGTATATATTCTGAGGAAATAAGTTGTTGATTTTCCCACAAACCATTATTTAAATATAAATATCCTAATTTTGCAATATCTCTTGTTTTCAGTGACAAAAATCCATCTTTATAGAAATTAGTATTCCAGAGATAATCCTTAATACCTAATTTGGAAAACAAGTTGTTATCAACATAAGAAACAAAGTCCATTCCTGAAAGCTTTTCTATAACATAAATTAAAATATGAGGGTCAGGCTTATATTTAAACACTTTTCCAGGTTCATCCTCTATTTTTAACGAAAATGGAAGTCTTATATCATTAAATTGTTCATTCTCTGGAAATTGATAATTAGGACCTGGCCATTTTATTCCTGATGTTTTTGTTAAAAGATGTTTTATTGTTATTTTATAAAAGTTTTTATCAATGTTTTCAGGAACATCTTTTGAGAAGATATCAACCACTTTTGTATCAAGATTTTTTATAAGCTTATTTTGAATTGCTGTACCAATTACAGCAGATAAAAAACTTTTAGACATACATGCCGTTTCGTAGAGAGTATCTTGTGAATAACTATTTAGATATTTTTCGTAGATAATTGAACCGTTTTTTACAATGAGAACACTTTTTAAATGAGAAAAGTCTTTTTCAATCATATTATTTAAAGTATGTATAATTTCTACATTAATATTATGTTCAGAACTTTCTTTCTTCCAACATTTTGTTGGATAATATAATGGTCTCATTTTATTTCTCCTTTTATAATAAATTATAAATGTATTTAAACTGAGGTTACAAGTGAGTAACAAACAATCACATAGTTATAAGTCATTATAACATTTATTTAAAATTATCGCATATAATTACATAAAATAATTGCCTCTTATTTTGTAAAGTTATAGATTATAAATATAATAATCTGCGAATAGTGCAACATGAAAGTTGAGCTAATTATTATGTTAATTTTTCAATAAGTTTTTTTCTCTAGTGTTATAAATTATATCGCCTAAATAAGTGTAAAAATACTGAATATAATTCACACAAACAGTTGTCAAATCTTGTCGTTTTTTGTATAATATAGATAGATAAAGCCGTTGGATTTTAAATAAAATATAGGGGGATCAGTATGAATTTGCCGCAGTTATATTATTTCATAAAATTAGCAGAATTAGAGCATTATACGAAAGCCGCAAAAGAACTTTACATCGCTCAGCCCTCGTTAAGTGACTCCATCGCTTCACTGGAAAGTGAGCTTGGAATATCCTTGTTTCAGAAAAAAGGACGTAATGTAACACTGACAAAATACGGAGAAGAATTTTATATCCATGTATCCCAGGCGCTAAACGAACTGGAACGGGGGATTGCCACAATGAAGATGCATTCCGGTCAGCTGGGAGGTACCATTGATGTAGGTTGTATCCCCACTTTATTAGGTGATTTTCTTCCAACAGCAATACAAAATTACATGAAAAAGAATCCTCAGGCGAAATTTAATATATTCCAGGGGATGTCTATTGAGGTCGCTCATGGGGTAGCAGCCGGTAAATATGACCTGGGTTTTTGCTCCATGGTGGAAGAGGAACCTGATCTTTTATTTGTTCCCATTATGGCACAGGAGCTGGTTTTGATCGTTAACGACGCCCATCCCCTTGCAGGAAGAAAAGAATTATGTTTAAGCGAATTAAAGAACTATAATCTTACTACATATCGTGATTGCATACCTATCGGAAAGGTAGTCAGAAATCTTTTGCAGCAGCATGAGGTGGAGGCAACGTTTTCTTATGATGACGAAATTTCCATCGGAGGTGTGATATCAGAGTCAAATCTGGCAGCTATCGTTGCCCGCACTCCCTTTTTAAAACAATTTGATAACCTGGTACTGATTCCTCTGTCAGATGTACCAAAGGATACCCGCCTGATTTATATGACATTCAGCAGAAAGAATTTCGTTTCCTCCTCTGTGGAAGCATTTGCAGATTTCATTGTAGCGCATGAGATGAATCTGCCGTAACCGGGCAGACAGGATGGAGCAGAATATGAGATTAATATATGGAACTGGAAATCCAGCTAAATTATCAGCAATGCCATCTGTCTCGTTGTGGATGATCAGCATATTTATCAGGCGATGGAAGAGAGTATGGCCAGTGAACCATTTTTTATGAAATCAAAACCTCATAACATGAGACGGAAGGGCTTTCCGCTGGATAGTCTGTCTGTTGATATAAAAACTGGTAAGTACTATTATGATCTGGATAAAAACGAACTTGATACAGTTGCAGTAGAAGATGGATTTCTTCAGTTTTTTCAGACGTTTTTAAACACTTATAAAAAGGATTAAACATAAAACAGCGGTATGCTGCCAAAAGCGCATACCGCTGTTTCTATATCATAGACGATTGATCCAAAACAGATTATACAATACCTGCAGTCGCCATAAGTGCAATTACCAGTCCGGCAATAAAAGCAGGGATCATGGTTCCTAAAATAATATGTTTATAGCTTTCCTTTAAGCTGCATCCGCATATGGACATGGTGAGGATTGCAACGGAGGAGTTGGGCAGTTTATTTAAAATCAGGGCAGATTCTGTTACAATGCGGTGAAGAGCAGCAACATTGACTCCCATATCAACAAATGCTTTACCAAAGCTCTCCATGAAGATGGTTTCACCTGAAATTGCGGAACCGGTCAGTCCGGTCAGCACCGTCGTGCCGAAAAATGCTTTCAGATATGCGGGCATATTCATGGCAAGCACTGCCTGCTGCAGCTGCTGGAATGCAGGAGAAGCGCCTAAAACCTTGGAAAGACCCATAACTGCAGCAACCGTAAGCATGGAGTTTAAGCCGGAGCTGCTACCGGTTTTAATGGAAGTTTTCATGTTCTTAATCCGTTTTAACTGGGTGCAGATAATTAACAGGATACCAATTACCAGAGAGAACATAATGCTTGGGGAAGTCCCCCAGCTGGAGGTTGCAACTACACAGCCTAAAACAAGGACAAAAGGAAGAACCGACATAAAAATTCCGGGAAGCTCCTCTTCGGAAACGGCGGTCTGCTGTGTCTTATACATGGCAAGAAGCTGTTCCGGTGTGTTGTTTTTCAGACTCTGCTTTTGGGCATAATTAAAATACAGGAAATAAGAAACAGCAAGGATCGCAGTAAATACAAAGGAAAGAAGAGGCGCTGATCCAAGGGAGGTATTTAAATATTTACTTGGCAGTACATTGCAGATATCTAAGGAATAGGCAAAACCGTTGGCAGAAGCGCCGCCGCCAAGAAGAAGGAAGGGAAGCACCCGCCGGTCCATTTTATTTTCATATAAAAGGTTATCGGCAATGGGGTAAAGGACAAATACCATAATATAACCGTTGATACCAAGCAGAGTGATGAAAAATGTACAGATCAGGATGACCAGACCTACCATTTTCGTTCCCAGCTTCTTTGTCAGTGTCTGGGCGATTTTTGTTGCCAGACCTGTTTCTAAAACAAGCTGGCCAAAGACTCCGCCTAGCCCCAGGATCAGAAACCAGGAGGCTACAAAGCCGCCGGCACCGCCGGAAAATGTGGTCAGAAACCCTTCCTTAAGATCCAGTCCGCTTGTGACCAGAATAATGGCTGCCGTGATCACCGTCGCTGTTATCATATCGATGCCCTTGATAATCATTACAACTAAAAGTGCAATGGCAATAATAAGACCAATTGTAGCTAACATAATGTTCCCTCCAATATTTATATAGTCTGTCAGTCAGGAAAACTCTTCATTAAGCTTTCTCATTTGCACCGGACTGCCACTGTGCCGTCATTTTATCAAGCGGAATCGCAGTCAGCCCTGTTTCCCTGGAAAAAGAATAGATTACAAATCCACGTTTACAGCGGAAGACGCATTCCAGGCATGGGTCTTCATCACAATAGGCAAAGGCATCGGTGTCTGCCAGGGAAAAAACAAGAGGAGGACGCTTTGTCTTAGGTAAATATTTTAAATACCCCCCGGTAAAGGTTTTTAAATACATCCACTCCGGCATATATTCCGGCTTTAATGCTTCCCAGAACACTTCCACGGCGTTGTCATTGTAGCCGCCGGTGATTCGATAGTTTAAGTGAATTTTATCGTTTACCAGGTCTGGTGATTCCGGTATTAAATGGACTGCTTTGGAACCACAGCATATAATTTCCGCTTCACCAGGGGGAGGTACAGCAATGGCGGGAAACAGTCCGCCGCATGTTTCACATCGGTAAAAGGTTACTTCCGGACACTGGTTAGCCGGAGGTTTTCTTGTGTCACGGCATCTTCTTGGTCCGAATGTTTGTTGAATCATAACCTGTCACCCCTTCATCCGTTTTAACAGCTCTTCCCGCAGCAGATATTTTTTTACTTTTCCGCTTCCTGTGTGGGGAATTCGTTTAATTATTTCCAGACGTTCCGGCCAGAAGCGTTTGGATATGCGGTGTTCTTTTAAATAATCGATTACATCTGTCAGAGAGAGATTTTCAAACCCTTTTGCAACAACCACAAAGGCACAGATCCGTTCCCCCAGACGTTCGTCTGGCATACCAATGACGGTATGGTCCAGAATTCCGGGACAGCCTTCTAAATTATCATTGATTTCATTGGAATTTAAATTTTCACCGCCACGGACGATCATATCTTTCTTTCTTCCAATAATCCGTATGTTTCCGTCTTCATCCATAACGCAGAGATCTCCGCTGTGAAACCAGCCGTCATCGTCGAGGACTTCATCGGTAATTCCGCGGTTTTTTAAATATCCCACAAATACATTGGGACCTCTTGACAATTCTTCTCCTGCAGTACCAAAAGGAACATCTGCACCGTTTTCATCCACTACACGGATTTCAACTCCCTCCAGTGGCTTTCCTGAAGTAGTTCCATTCAGCCTTAATGCGTCACAGGGTCTGACAAAAACATGGGGAACACTCTCCGTAGAACCATATACCTCACAAAGAAGTATCCCATAATCCCAGGCTTTTTGTACCATATAGCCCGGAACAGGTGCGCCGCCGCATAAATAGAATTTAAGAGAGGGGATTGCACCTCCGTTGGTCTCCAAATCCCTTAAAATATCATAGATAAAAGGAGTGGCGCCCATGGAATAAGTACAGGCCTCCAGGTTCATTAAATCAATGGCTTCCCGGCAGCAGTATTTTTGCTGTAAAACCACCTTCCCACCTGAGAGCATGGGAGCAATAATCCCATGGTGAAAACCGGTTGCATGATTGAGAGGGGCAGGCATAAACATGATGTCGTCCATTGAGATCCCCAGCTCCCGGTTAAAGGTTTCCTCACTGTAACGGATGTTATCATGAGTTAAAATCACACCCTTTGATCCGCAGGTAGTTCCGGAGGTTCCAAGAATGGCGGCAATATCCTGCCCAGTCTGCCGGGCACAATCCTCCAGCCTTAATGGTTCGTAATCTTTTAGAATATTCTTCCAGGAATAACAACTGCTTTTCATCTCCCTGGTCTGATCCAGCAAAACCACTGCACGAAGGCTGTTAATGTGAGGAAGTGCTGATTGAATCATTTCCTCATAATCGGTCTTGTGAAAGCAAGTGGGAGCAAAGTAAGCTTTTGCCTGGGTTAGATTTAAGCAGCGGACCAGTTCTTTTTCCTCGTATGACATGGCAATGGGGTGGGCTGCAGCACCCGCCTTAAAGCAGGCAATGGTGATCACTGCGAATTCGCTCCAGATGGGAATCTGATAGGAAACCACATCGCCGGGGCCGATTCCCTGGGAACGGAGAAAGGCCGCCACTTTAGAAGCGGCCTCATCCATCTGCCTGTATGTATATCGGCATCCTCTGTCATCAACTACATATTCCCGGTCCGGATATTTTCTCACTGACTCATGAAAGCAGTCAGCGAGTGTACGGTCCGACCAGTATCCATTCTGCAAATACTGAAGCTTTAAATCAGGATTTATTTTTATTTCTTCAAGCATAACCCTTCTCCTTGGAAATGAAGAGCAGAGGTATGATATGGTTAACCCTGCTGCCTCGCCTTCAGCTCTTTGACAAGAGCAGGAACCACTTCAAATAAATCGCCAACGATGCAATAGTCCGCAACCTCGAAAATAGGAGCGGTTTCATCCTTGTTAATGGCAATGATGGTTCCTGACTCACTCATTCCGGCTACATGCTGCACTGCGCCTGAAATACCACAGGCAAAATATATTTTAGGGGAAACGGTAGCGCCTGTCTGCCCGACCTGCTTGCTCTGAGGCATCCAGCCTGCATCAACAGCAGCGCGGGAACACCCCACGGTACCGCAAAGTGCATCAGCCAATTCCTTTAATACAGAAAAGTTCTCGGCAGATTTCATACCCCGGCCGCCGGAAACGATAATTTCAGCCTCATCAAGCCGAATGTCATTGTCTTCACAGGCTTTTATAAAGTCAATTACCTTAGTCCGGATCTCCTGGGCCGGAGTGGAGATTTCTTCCCGGATCACAACCGGTTTATTATCCGGATTCTTTTCCGGTTTTTTAAATGCTCCCGGTCTGCAGGTACCCATCTGAGGTCTGGTTTCACTGCAAAGAATCTGAGCATATAAATTGCCTCCGAAAGCAGGGCGCTCCCAGACAACATTGCCGGTTTCCTCATCAACGCTGAGGGCGGTACAGTCTGCAGTCAGACCGGTGCGCAGGCTTACAGCGATTTTGGATCCAAGGTCTCTGCCGTTTACAGTTGCACCAACTAAGATCGTGTTGGGCTGATACTTTTCACATAGTTTTAAAAATACATTTCCATAGGCATCGGCAGAGTAATCTTCGTATTCCGCTCCCTCAACCACATAAATTTTATCTGCACCATATTCTCCGGCGGCTTTTACAGCCTCTTTGGTATCTTTTCCGATTACTACTGCACAAAGATCCTGTTTTAATCCTTCTGCCAGTTTTCTGCCCTGGCCTAAAAGTTCCAGTCCCACGCTTTTTGGCTGGTCTTTAAAACATTCAACAAATACCCATACATCCTTCCATGCTTCAAAACTCATTTTCTTCGGCCTCCTTTTACAGTATTTTCCCGTCGGCCAGCTTGCCGATCAGTGCGTTAGCAATTTCACCGGGAGTAGTTCCCTCTATGGTCACGCCGCAGGCGGTCCGTTTTGGTGTGAAAGTAGCTTTTACCTTGGTGGGAGAGCCTTTGAGTCCCATTTTTGACACATCCGCATCTGGTAAGTCAGCCAGGGTGATTTCCGGTATCTCTGCTTTTAAAGAGGCGATTTTTCTCTTTATGGTAGCATATCTGGGTTTGTTGCTTTCCTTTGTAGCAGTACAAAGAATGGGGAAGCGGGCCTCGATTACTTCGATTCCTTCCTCCACCTGCCGTCTGGCAATTACCTTATCCCCGTCTGCCTCTAAATCCAGAATATAAGTAAGTCTTGCAGCGCCAAGGTGTTCTGCAATACTGGGGGCAGTCTGACCTGTATCCCCGTCTATCGCCTGTTTTCCGCCCAGAATCACATCGAAGTTACCAAGCTTTTTAATGGCCTGTGACAGGATATAGCTGGTGGCATAGGTATCGGAACCGCCAAATGCACGGTCAGTCACCAGATAAGCTTCATCAGCTCCCATGGAAAGAGCTTCTCTTAATACAGCCTTTGCCTGAGGAGGTCCCATGGAGATCACAGTCACTTTTCCGCCGTAGCGGTCCTTTAAAGTAAGCCCTGTTTCTAAGGCATTTTTGTCAAATGGATTCATGATACTTGGTACACCTGTACGGATCAGGGTGTTTTTTACCGGATCGATTTTAATCTCTGTTGTATCCGGAACCTGTTTGATGCAAACAACGATATTCATCCTGTTATCTCCTCCTATCTGTATTCCTTATCCAGCACATTCGCAATGGTCATACGCTGGATCTGGTTGGCGCCTTCAAAAATCTGGAACACTTTGCAGTCTCTCATCAGCTTTTCTACGGGATATTCTTTGCTGTATCCGTATCCGCCGAAGATCTGTACTGCATTGGAGGTAACCTCCTGTGCACAGTCGGAGACAAAGGTTTTGCAGATGGAACCTTCCTTCTGAACCATGATTCCCTGGTCCATCATGCGCATGGTGTTATTAACCAGACACCGGGATGCTTCAACCTTGATTGCCATATCCGCAAGCAGAGCCTGAACCATCTGGAACTTAATGATGGGGGTCCCGAACTGTTTACGTTCTTTTGCATATTTTACGGATTCATCAAGGGCTCTCTGCATAATTCCCACTGCCAGGGTTGCCACGAATGCACGGGATAAGTTCAGTGCATTTAAAGCCAGCTTAAAGCCGGAGCCTTCCGGTCCAACCATAGCAGAAGCTTTTACCCGCACATTTTCAAAGATTAAGTCAGTGGTATTGGAAAGACGAAGTCCCATCTTATTTTCATGGGCACCAACGGTAACGCCAGGTGCATCCGCATCAATAATAAAGGCGGAAATTCCCTTGTGTCCGGCAGCCGGGCTGGTTTTGAAAAATCCTACAAATACATCGGAGAGAGCTCCATTTGTAATAAAGGTTTTTGTTCCGTTTAAGATGTATTCATCCCCATCTAAGACTGCGGTGGAACGCATGGCGGCCGGATCAGAGCCTGCATTGGGCTCGGTTAAGGCAAATCCTGCAAATGATCCTGGTCTGATTTTGTCAGCAAAATACTGTCCCTGCTCCTTGGTTCCTGCAAGAATTACATTTCTTAAGGCAACAAAGGTGGTTACAAAGGTGATTGCATAGCCTGCATCTACTTTTGCCAGCTCTTCAAATATCATGGCAGTGGTTTCATAGCTTAAGCCGGTTCCGCCGTATTCCTCTGGAATTTCCAGCATGTGAAGTCCCATATCAAAACCCCATTTAAAGAGTTCTCTTGGACATTCACCCTTCTCATCTGCTTCTTTTACGTAAGGCTTGATTTCGTTTTCAGCCATTTCTCGTACGAGAGCAAGAAGTTCTTTTTGTTCTTCGGTGTATAGTAAACTCATGTCATCTCACCTTTCCATTCTATCGTGGTTATTTTTTCAGCTTTGTTTCCCCAGTGGCTGCGCCGGAGGCAAGAATCTCACCGATTTCACTCTGGCTGTATCCCAGATGATTCAGGATATCAACCGTATGAGCACCCTGGGAGCCGCCGATCCGATACTCCGGTTCTCCGACAGAACCAAAGTTTAC
>SVDT01000067.1 GCA_015057775.1 Paenibacillaceae bacterium
GCACAGATCCTCTGTCGGTTGTTCCCAGCATGGATGTAAATGGTCATGGCACAATGCTGGCTGGAATTGCAGCCGGTTCGGAAAATAAGAGTAATCAATTCATGGGCGTTGTTCCTGATGCAGAATTATTAATCGTTAAACTAAGACAGGCAAAAAAAAATCTCACCGATTACTTTTTAATCCCTCCCGATGTGACCTGTTACCAGGAAACTGATATAAACTGGGGGGTTCAGTATCTGATCAATACAGCAGATAAGTTAAAACGGCCGCTGATAGTCTGTATAGGGGTAGGAACTTCTCAGGGTACACATGGAAATAATGGGCTGCTGAACACCTTATTAACCATTGTAGGTGACTGCCCCGGAGTGGGAATTACTGTTGCTACAGGAAATGAGGCTCAAGCCAGAAGACATTTTTACAGCATTCTCAGACCAGCTGAAAAGGTAACGGTAGATTTGAATGTTGCACAGGATGAATATGGTTTTACTATGGAGCTTTGGGGTAGTCCTCCAATGATCTATGTAATGGATATTTTATCACCTTCCGGTGAATACGTTCCTGCAATTTCCCGGGGGTTGTTTGAGACAAAGCAGATACGTTTTGTATTTGACCAGTCAATCCTTTCTATTGATTATAACATGATCGAGCGGGACAGCGGGAAACAAGTCATTGTCCTGCGTTTAAAAAATCCGTCACAGGGTATCTGGAGGTTTCAGGTATCCGGAATCGGTGATTTGCCTGGAGATTTTCACATATGGCTACCCTCTGGTAATTTTATCTCCAATAATACATTTTTTCTTAATTCAGACTCCTACACTACTATAACATCACCTGGGAACGGTTTATTACCAATTACCGTCACAGCTTATAATGCTGCAACAGGAGCGTTATATCCAGATTCAGGAAGAGGATTTTCAACATCAAATATCATAAACCCGGATCTGGCTGCTCCAGGTGTTGACGTAGTATGCCCGACATTAAACAACGAATTCACTACCGTAACGGGAACGGGGGCGGCCGCTGCACATATGGCTGGTATCGCAGCCATGATATTTGAATGGGGGATCGTAGATAATAATTACCCCAATATGGATACCATAGGGATTAAGAAATTTCTTCTGCGGGGAGCAAAAAGGAATAATAAACTTCAATATCCCAATCAGAATTGGGGCTATGGAATTGTGGATGTTTATAATTCTTATAATATCTTCAGAACTATTTTATAGAAAACTTGCTCTATACCCCTGATTCCAAAACTATGGTGATGAAGGGTGTTAACTTCGGACAGATGGCAGCTTACATGGGGGCCTAAAGCGCCTCTGTCACGAAGTGAAATTACGAATCCCTATAGATCTAAACACCTTTTTTTATGCGCCTTAAGTTTTTTCATGGCCCAATCGTAATGACTTGCTGTAGCGCTGACAAAATACGAACCTAACGTGCTTCCGCCAACCCATTTATAAATATCTTTAGAAAACAGTTCTTCATTTGAAAATGTTTCAGCTAACTCCATCACTTCGGCATGGGATTTTTTTAACATAATCTTGGCATCGTCTAATGATGTATCTTGATGCTTTTTCCAAAACTCCACATTCATAATACCGTAAGTCTTCCAGTTATAAGGCTCTGGAATAAATGGTTTGTCCTCGCCGTTTTTATTTGACTTAACCCAATTAAGCAGCAGCTGATGCCATTCATAGAGATGAATCAGAACATCTCGAAGGTTTTTATCCCTGCCCCAATGAGCTTCTTTCTTTTTAATGTCTGCTGTAAAATCAAATGGAGTTGACAATTCTTCCTCTGTCAATCCGGTAATAAGCATGTTGAGTTTTTCGAAATTGCTAGTTGCTGCTGTTATCATATCTGATTTTGTTGTTGCTCTGCCCATGTAATAATCCTCCTAATATTATAGTTTGTATCGCTATAATCAAATAATAGCACATAAACTCTGACACCATCTGTCAGGGTTTATATTTTTCGTAGATTTTCTTTGCTTCATCAGACAAAACCTTACGTAAATAAGCAGGCTCAATCACTTCTACATACATACCATAGGAAAGAAGATATCCAATCAGCCATGTATCCTCCGGCATATAGGCAGCTGCAATAAAATCGCCGTTTTCCTGTTCTGTAATTTCATCCTCATTAAATTCGTCATAGACACGGTAAGCCATTTCCTTTGGGAAGCGAAGTACAATTTTGTTATAGCCATTCTGCTCTGTATCTTGTAATTCAGGAAATTCAACAGGAATAAAATCCTCATCCAAAATTTCGCAGTGGATAATACGATTTATTTTAAAAAGACGAAAATCGTTTTTTTCTGTACAATAGGCTTTTACATACCATTCCTTTGATTTGTAGTAGAGTTTTAGAGGATGGATATTTCTCCTTGTTTTTTTGAAGTAGGAGCTTACATATACAATCGTTGCGACTTTGTGGTTGATCGTTGCATTTTTCAATTGCTCAAACTTAGCATTATCCTGTGTTTTGCTGCCCCAGCGGCTAAAATCCACTTCAACCCAGTTTTCTGGCTGAGTGTTAAAAAGTGCAGAGAGTTTCGTCAACAGCTCTTGTTCATAGGTGTTGTCAATAACGGACAAACTTTGCAAGGCAGATAAAATATCGAGCTTTTCTTTATCCGAAAAAAAGGCTTTATCCAAAACATAGTTGTCAAGAATTTGTATTCCACCACTTCTGCCGGTTGTAACATAAATGGGTATACCAGCACTACTAATCACATCTACATCACGGTAAATTGTTCTGACAGATACCTCAAATTTTTCAGCCAGTTCCGGAGCAGTAACCCGCCCTTTCTCTAAAATAAAGTAGATAATCTTAAACAGTCGACTTTCTTTCAAACAACCACCTCCTATGTCATGATTATAGTATATAAATCATGACAATGTATGTCAAGGTTTGCAAGTATACAATACGGTCTAAAGTGGTTTTTAATAAAATTATAAAATGTTAAAAAAATACTTGCTGACGACGTAACGTCACGTGATAGTATGAAAATATAAAAAAGAAAACAGGAGAGGTTAAAATGAAGCTTACTAAATTTTTGTTAACTAAAGGTGTTATCTATGCCATTATTCTGGCAGTTTTTTATCAGATAGTCATGGTGGGACTTTATATTTACGGCTATCACGTTTTGCCAAATGGGGTGAAACAACTTGCGATTAATGTGGTAAATCAAGATGGTGACAAAGGGGAAGCAATTGAAAAAGAACTTGTGCCCACTTTGTCCAAATCATTCAGTAAAGTGATTACTGATAAGGAGTTAACCGAGAGCAAGGAGGAACTGGATAGTCGGCAAATACAAATGATTATTGTTATCCCTGAAAATTTTGTGAGTAACTTGGAAACAGGAAAATCCACAATTGATTTTTATATTGATGAATCAAATACGACTACGGTTATAAATACTATGGAGGCGGTTGCCAAATCTGTAACAGATAATTTTAACCAGGCCATCAATCAGGGTAAATTAACGAACATTCTGAAATCACTCAATGTCACGATTACGGAGCAAGAGCAGATAACGGAACAATTGAATAATTCAGTAGCACAAAATAATGTTTATATCAATAAAGCACCCGGCAGTATGGATTATGTAATGACACCTTCATTTTTGTCTATTGCAGCTTACGCGTCTTCTATGGTTGTAGCGATTGTACTGATGAATATTTTCCTCGCTTTTATCCCTATTATAGGAAAGTGGAAGGCTTTTCAATATGTTGAAATCACAGGATGTGTTATTGCCGTTGTTGCGCCTTTGTTTGGAGTATTTATGGCAAGAATCTTAATTTCAATTTCTATTCAAAAGTTGATAATCATATATTTACAGCAGATTTTTATGCAGATAACAGCGTTCCAGTTTACTTTAATATTCTCATTATTCTTTGGGCAAAACGGTATCTTTATCAATATACCACTGGTGCTTGCCCAGACAATCGCGGGCGGTGGAACCATGCCACTGCAGATCATGCCGGATCCATTTAAAGTGATCAGCTATTTTACCCCTATGTACCCCAATACCCAAATCAACTTTGGCATATTATATGGAGGACCCATGTTTCTTTTTGAGATTCGGTTACTGGCAATACTGATCACATCCTCCTTGATCCTCTTGTTAATTGTATGGCGTAAATGGCCTGAGATGGAAAATGGCAGGGTACCAGTATCAAATAACGTCATGGGGTAAAACTCAAATTCACTTTTTTGTAAAATTAATTTATCTTTCTATTAGAGTTATGATAAGATGTTGGTGTAGAGGACATTGGGAACACCTTTTTTGCTCTATGAAGAGAGGAAAATTGAAAGATGAAGATATTATTGGTAGAAGATGACAAGGAAATCAGTGAGATGCTTAACGATTTTCTTCAGATGGAGGGCTTTGAAGTCCAGGGCTCTTTTGATGGAGAACAGGCGGTAAAGACATTTTTCAGTGGTTCCTATGATCTGGTGATTTTAGATCTGATGCTGCCTAAAATCAGCGGACTGGAGGTTATGAAACGGATTAGAAAGGAAAGTGTGGTTCCTATTATAATTCTGTCCGCTAAAGATACCGAATCAGATAAGATTTTTGGATTGGGACTGGGAGCGGATGATTATATTACAAAACCATTTTCCCTTACCGAGGTGCTTGCAAGAGTGAAGGCAAATCTGCGGCGTACCACCCAGTATTCATCCGGAATGGAAACCCCTCAGGCTTGTTTGGTCTTGGGAGATCTGGAAATGAATCTGGAAAATCACACGGTGCACAAAAACGGGCTGGCAGTGGATCTGACAGCAAAGGAATATGAAATCCTTCGTCTGCTTCTTTCTAATCCCAAAAAGGTTTATACTAAGGCACAGCTTTATTCTTTTATATGGCAGGATGATTATTTAGGTGATGAAAACGCCGTCAATGTTCACATCAGCCGCCTTCGTACAAAAATCGAGTATGATCCCCGCAAGCCGAAGTATATCCTGACCGTTTGGGGAATCGGGTACAAGCTGGGAAGTGCAAAGGAGTAAAACCATGTCTCTGTTAAATAGAAGAACGTTAAAACAAATTCAGGCGGTCAGTGATGAACTGGAGCGTATTTTAGATGAGGATACCAATGAAAAAGTGATGTTATTTACAGAAGATAAGGAAATCAAACATCTATTGGAACAGATTAACCGTATCCTGGAAGACAGGCAGAATGCAAATGCCGGTTATCGCAGATCAGAACTGAATATCAAACGGATGCTATCCAATATTTCTCATGATCTGAAAACACCATTGACTGTTATTATCGGTTATCTGGAAATGCTTTTAATGCAGGAGACACTTGAAAAGAGTATGATAAAAAAGGTTTCTCATAAAGCCAATGAATTAAAAGAGCAGATTGACCAGTTTTTCACACTGGCAAAGCTGGAAGCCGGTGATACAGTGCTGACGATGTCCAAAATAGATTTAAATGAATTCTGCAGGGAGATCATTGTTGATTTTTATAATATCTTAACAGAGAAAGAATTTAATGTGAACATTGATATTCCTGAGTCCCCTGTTTTCGTTTATGCAGACCGGGAAGCGTTGGGACGCATTCTTAATAATCTGATCAGCAATGCAATCCGTTATGGGGATGCAGGGCATTACCTGGGACTGACCCTTCGCAGGGAAGACAACTTTGTGTTTGTGGATGTGGTTGATCATGGAAAGGGAATTGCTTATACGGAAATTCCCCGGGTATTTGACCGTCTCTATACGTTAGAAGATTCCCGGAACCGGGAGATCCAGGGCAATGGATTAGGTCTTACCATAGCAAAAAGTCTGGCAGAAAAAATCAATGGTACCCTGACATTAAGGAGTATTCCTAATGAGGAAACCGTATTTACTTTAAAACTCCAGCAGCTGGATTATTAATTCAAGAAAGAAATTTGTAAGATTTATTCAAGAGTTTTGAAGAAATCACTTGCTAGAATTATGGGTATGAAAGGAAGTGACAAAATGCAGACGATTTTAACAACCAATCACTTAACCAAACAAATCGGCGCAGAGACCATTGTATCCGACTTGAACATGCATATTGCCAAGGGAGAAATTTATGGCTTTCTTGGACCCAACGGTGCGGGAAAAACTACGGTGATGAAGATGATCACCAATCAATGGAAACCAACTTCAGGAGATATTGTTTTATTTGGTGAGAAATTACTCCCTGATTCCTATTCGTTTTTAAAACGTATGGGCAGCATGATTGAGTTTCCAGTGTTTTACAACGAACTGACGGCGGAAGAAAATTTAAAGCTGCACTGTGAATACATGGGGTATTACAGTCCTGACAGTGTAGAAAAAGCAATGTCCCTGCTGTCTTTGTCAGATAACAGAGGAAAAAAGGTAAAGGAATTTTCACTGGGAATGAAGCAGCGGCTGGGTATTGCAAGAGCTGTACTCACAAAGCCGGAATTTTTGGTGTTAGATGAACCAACAAATGGTCTGGATCCGGCAGGTATGAAACAGTTCCGGGATCTGTTCCGAATGCTGTGTAAAGAGTATGAGATGACTATTCTTATTTCAAGTCACCTGCTCTCTGAAATTGAAAGCCTTGCACATACCATAGGTATCATTCATAAAGGCAGACTGGTAAAAGAAGTTTCTATGAAAGAGCTTACGGATAAGGGACTTGAGTATCTGGAAATCAAAACATCGGAAATAACCAGGGCCTCCTACGTATTTACAGAGTGCCTTAATATTTCCAATTTCAAAGTTTTAAATAACAATGTGATCCGGGTCTATACAAAAGAAGCTACGTCACGGGATATTATGAAGGCGTTAACGGAAAATCAGGTAGAAATTCAGGGATTTCATTCCCAGACAGAATCTCTGGAGGAGTATTTCCTGAAAGTCACAGGAGGTGAGAGCGAATGTGGAAATTAATCAGACTGGAATGGAAAAAGTATCATACAAAAAAATATATAATCAAACAGGCAGTTGTATTTGTAGTCCTTGGAATTCTTTTCTTTGCAATGTGTTATTATGTTCCCATTGATGCTGAATTAGGAATATCGGAATCTGCACCTGAGGCTGCTAATATGAAAGAGCAAATTGAATTGCTTACCAATCTCGTGTTTTTAGTTTTTACCTCTTCCATGTTGTCTTCCTTCATCATAAAGGCGTATAACAATAAAACTCAGAGTCTGATGTTTTGCTATCCCATCTCCAGAAAAAAAATAATACTATCTCAGATGATGGCAGTATGGATTTTCTGTACGGTGGCTCTTTTTCTTGGGAAACTGTTTATTTGCCTGCTTCTGGCCTTATCCTCTGAGGTGGGAACCGGCTTACCGCTGGGCTATGATATGCTAAGTGCAAATTTCTACTTACAGATTATTTTAAAGACGGTACTTACTGTGACTCTGGCGTTTATTCCTTTATATATAGGGAAATTGATGATGTCATCGAGAGCGGTTATTATTACTTCATTTTTATTGTTTTCTGTGATGAATGGAAACATAGGAGATCTGACTTTAAGGACAAATATAATTCTTCCGGTATTTTTATTTGGTGTCTCCCTGATTTGCGGATTTCTTACTGTCCATAACGTTGAAAAAGAAGATGTGATGTAAATGAAGTTTAATTTTACTGCAGTGAAAACTGTTCTGAGAATTGTATATATTGTACAAATAAGTGTTTGTAATTTTATGAAATATATTACATTGACATAATAACTCTTTTCCCCTATACTAATCACAAGATAGTAACAAGAACACCTGTATTAATTAAATAATGGATTAATCTAAGGATTGTCACTCGTAATGGAGGCATAACCGAGGGTAAACGCACTAATATTGTGCGTTCCCTCGGTTTTTTTATTTCCTCGGAGTTTGTAAAGGAACATGTAAAACATTACACAACAATTACTGTAAAAAAAGGAGAACGGATATGTCAAAAAAAGAAAAATATGATGAACTGGCTGTAAACGTGTTAGAGTTAGTTGGTGGAAAGGATAACATCAGCTATTTAGGACATTGTATGACACGTCTTAGATTTCAAGTAAAGGATAAAAGCATTATAAATCTGTCTGAAATACAAAAGCTTCAGGGTGTTGTCGGGGCACAGTGGTCAAACGAGCAGTTACAGATTATTATCGGACAATCTGTTGGTGAGGTTTACAGCATTGTCGCTGCAAAAGCTGGCCTTCAGACGGAAAAAGCCATTGATGAAAATTTAGATAAAGGTAAGAAGAAAAAAATCAGCTTTGCTGCTATTATCGATGGAATTACAGGCAGTTTAATTCCTCTGCTTCCCGCCATTATTGGTGCAGGTATGCTGAAAGTTGTTATTATCTTAGGTGAGCTGACTGGATTATTAACTGCGGATATGCCAACTCATGCAGTACTTACTTTTGCATCAGATGCAGGTTTTTATTTCCTCCCCATATTTTTAGGTGCAACGTCTGCTAATAAGTTCAAAGCAAATATGGGACTTGGTATGCTTCTTGGAGCAATTATGATCCATCCTACTATGGTAGCAAATGTAGCAGGTTCCATACCTATGAGCATTTTTGGAATTCCTGTATACGCAGCTAGCTATACCAGCACCATTTTCCCCATTATTATGGCAGTCTATGTAATGTCCCATGTGGAACGGTTTTTCAAAAAAATAGCACCAGAATCTATAAAGGCAATTGTCGTACCTCTTGGAACCATATTAGTTATGCTCCCATTAACCTTAGGATTAATAGGCCCCGCTGGTGCTTTCCTTGGAAATTATCTAGCAATAGCAATTATGTGGCTGTATAAAACAACCGGTTTCTTTGGTGTGGCAGTATTGGCAACCATTTATCCACTATTAATTCTTACAGGTATGCATGGTGCATTATTTCCATATATGTTCAATTCATTAGTTACCTTTGGTTATGAACCAATTGTTGCGACTGCAAATGTTTTATCAAATATTAATCAGGGTGCCGCCGCAGCAGCAGTGGCATTTAAATGTAAAGATAAAGCAACAAGATCAACCGCAGGATCCAGTGCAATCACTGCAATTTTTGGGGGTGTAACAGAACCGGCTATGTTTGGTATTAATATGAAATTGAAGAAGCCGTTATATGCTTCCATGTTTGGTAATTTTTGTTCAGCAGCTTTTGCAGGTTTAATGAAAGTATATATGTACAGTTTAGGCGGAAGTGCAGGAATTCTTGGTATCACTGGCTTTGTGGGACCAAATAGCTCTAACTTTATATTTATGGTGATTAGTATTATTCTGGGTATTATTGTAACTTTTGTAACTACTCTTGTTATTTATAAAGGCGAGAGTATATATCAATAATTAGGAGGAATCACAATGAGTTTTCCAAAGAATTTTTTGTGGGGTGGAGCCACGGCAGCTAACCAGTTTGAGGGAGGCTGGCTGGAAGATGGGAAAGGGGATAGCGTTTGCGACCATATTACAGCAGGAACTGTAAGTACACCACGTTATTTCACCAATGAAATTAAGAGCGAAAACAATTATCCTTCTCACGAGGCGATTGATTTTTATCATAGATATAAAGACGACATCGCATTATTTGCAGAAATGGGCTTTCGGGTATTTCGATTATCTCTTAACTGGACCAGAATCTTTCCAAAAGGTGATGAAGCAGAACCAAACCAAAAAGGTCTGGATTTCTACAGAGATGTTTTTAAAGAATGCAAAAAATATGGAATAGAGCCATTGGTAACGATTTCTCATTACGAAATACCATATTATTTAATGGACAGATATGGTGGCTGGCTAAGCCGTGACTGTATTGATTTTTACCTGAATTTCTGCGAGACAGTATTTAAAGAATATAAGGATCTGGTTACGTACTGGCTTACTTTTAACGAAATAAACTGTATGATGATGGGAGTCGGTGATATTCTGTCCGGGGGAATTAAAAGCGAAGACGGCCCATTACAGGATTTTTCAGCTGTTCCGACAAAAGAACAGAAGCAAAAAAGATTCCAGGCAACTCATCATCAGTTTGTTGCCAGTGCAAAGGCAGTTGTTCTTGGCCATAAAATTAATCCTGCATTTAAAATCGGCTGTATGGTTGCAGGAGGAGCAATTTATCCCTATACCTGTAATCCGGACGATGTTGTATTAGCCCAGAAGGAAATGAGAATGAACTACTTCTGCGGTGATGTGCAGGTAAGAGGCGAATACCCCTATTACACAAATCGTATTTTTGAGGAAATGGGAATTTCAATTGAAATAAAAGACGATGACCTAGAAGTATTAAAACAGGGAACCGTTGATTTTTATAGCTTTAGTTATTATATGAGTACTTGTACAACAGCAGATGAAGAAGCTAAGAAAACATCAGGCAATGTCATTATGGGGGTAAAAAACCCATACTTAAAAGCAAGCGACTGGGGTTGGCAGATTGACCCACAGGGTCTCCGTTACCTTCTTAATGATTTATATGGCCGCTATCAGATTCCCATGATGGTAGTTGAAAACGGACTGGGTGCAGTTGATGTATTAGAAGAAGACAACACCATTCATGATTCCTATCGAATCGATTATCTCAGAGAACACATCAGACAGATGGAAGAGGCAATCAGGGATGGCGTTGACTTAATCGGATTCACTCCCTGGGGCTGTATTGATTTAGTTAGTATTTCAACTGGAGAAATGAAGAAAAGGTATGGTTTTATCTATGTTGACAAAGACAACGAGGGCAATGGAAGTCTTGAACGATTGCGAAAAGATTCTTTTTACTGGTATAAGAAAGTAATTGCATCCAATGGAGAAGATCTTGAATAAGCTTTTAAAAAAACTTTCGGATTCTTACGAAGAGCGATCACAATCTAGTGGTCGCTTTTTTCTATAGATTAAAAGTAAAATTGCAGATATGTAAGTGAGAGTAAAAAAAGTTAATGCTTTATTTCGAAATTTTAAGTTTATGTGATTAAAACTTAATATATTATCGTATTTATGACATTTATTTACTGATAATAAAGAATATGATAAGATTAATTAAAGGAGGAGGAATAATAATGGATGGAATTGATTATGCCATACTTAATGAGCTTAAAGAAAACGGAAGGGCCTCTGCATCTGAGATCAGTAGAAAAGTGAATTTGTCTATTCCAGCAGTTGCCGAACGAATTAGAAAACTGGAACAGGCAGAGGTGATTCAGCAATACACGATTAAAATAAATAGAGACAAAATAGAAAAACGTCTTTTAGCGTTCATCTTTGTTAACATAGATGAAACAGAGAATATTGATCGCTTCAGAAATGCCATTGTGCAATATAATTGTGTTTTAGAATGCCATCACGTTGCGGGCAATTATGATTATTTGTTGAAAGTTATTGTTGAAGATACGCAGGAGCTGGAAGAATTTTTATCAAAGATACTTAAGAAAATAAAAGGTGTCTCAGGCTCCAACACTATTATTTCACTTATCACTCTGAAAGAAGAAATAAATTTTTAAAGAGGTAGCGATTTGATTCTAAAAGGATTTAGATTTGGTATGTTATTGCAATTAGCCGTTGGGCCAATCTGTTTAATGGTGTTTCACACATCTACAACATACGGGGCTATTTATGGCTTGCATCTTGTTCTTGCAATTGCTCTTATTGATGCTTTATATATAGCATTATCTTGTGTTGGAGTTGCTGCTATTATCAAAAAGGGGAAAATAAATGAAGTTATAAAAGTGATTGGATGTCTGGTGCTGGTTTTATTTGGCGTAAACACAATAGCAGGTGTATTTGATCTGTCTTTTATGCCTCATATCCCACTGTTTTTCAATGTATCAGTTGAGAACCTCTTTGTTCAGGGATTGCTGCTTACGGCATCCAATCCATTGACCATTATTTTTTGGAGTGGAATGTTTTCCGCACAAATGGTAGAAAACCAGTGGAATAAAAAACAACTTTTTTTCTTTGCTTCTGGTTGTATTATGGCTACCATAATTTTTTTGACAGCTGTCGCGTTAGTGGGAAGTGTATTAGGCGGATTTTTACCGCAGATTATCATACAAGTTATGAATGTGGCGGTTGGTATTGTTGTGGTGTTTTTTGGAATAAAGCCGTTATTAATCTATTTAAGACATTTATCATAGGATTAGCCACCTCTGGTAATAATAAAAAGTATCAACTTCAACATGAGGAATTAATTATGCGGGATAAAATAATCAGTAAAAAAACCCAGATAAGAAGTATCTTGGTTATGACCTCTTTAATGGCTGTCACTATTTCAGTTCTTTTAAAAGAGTATTCCATTAAAGAATTAGTAAAAGTGGCTGGAAGTGTGCATTTTTTATATCTTATTACCGGAATTGCATTGATGTTTTATTATGCAGGGTGTCAGGCTACGAATTTCTATATGATTATGCATCGATTAAAACAGGAGGTCTCCTATAAAAATTGCATTGATTATTCGTATATTGGAAATTACTTTAGCGCAATAACTCCTGGAGCGTGCGGAGGGCAGCCCGCCCAGATGTATTACATGAATAAAGATAAAATTTATGTTGATATCTCTGCCATCACAATATTTTTAATGGTTTTCGTCAGCCAGATTGTGATTGTCTTAATGGGAGGAGTGTTTGCGTTACTGAGATTTAATATATTAGAGAAGTCAGCACGCTGGTTTTTTTGGCTGTTACTTGCAGGAACAGGTGTTATGCTTTCCCTGACGGCGGTTTTATCAGCATTGATGTTTTCCAGAATTGTTATCCCTTTTCTCTTTGATCTTGTTTTAAAACTTGGCAATAAACTCCATCTGTTTAAAAAACCAAAGGAGATAAAAGAAAAGTTTGATCTTTTAATTATTTCTTACCGTGAAAAGTCCAGATTGATTATAAAAAACCCGGATTTGTTTTTAAAGGTATTTATAATCACAGTATTTCAATGGATTGCATACTGTTTTGTATCGTTTCTGGTATACTTAAGCTTTGGTTACAGGAAGAATGATTGCTTTGATCTGATGGCAGGTCAGTCATTTATTAATATTGCAGTTGCTGCAGTTCCCCTTCCAGGTTCAGTAGGAATTGCGGAAAAAGCATATTTAAATGTGTTTGGTCAGTTTTATCAGGGGGATCAGCTCCCTTCTGCTATGATCTTAAGCAGAATTATTAATTTTTATTTTCCTCTATTAATCAGCTATGTTGTATATGCTTTTGCGCATCATAGAATGATGAAAGAACAAAGGCGTATTGGTTAAAGTGCCCCTTAATAACCTATCTAACTCTAAATACGAATCAGATAGTCGTTCATTATTATCAATGAAAGGGACTATCTGATTTATTGTTTTATAACTCTAATTCACATTATTTCTATCTGTATTTTCATGATTTGTATCGCATGTAATTTAATGATATATAATATTTAAGTAATGAATAAAATAACTTGACAAAATACTAAAATAAGAGTACTGTACAAATAATATATGTCTAAACGACATATAAGACTTGATTCAACAAAGGAGTAATTGCATGATAGAACTGATCATATTAGGATTTTTAACTAATTATCATCCTCTCACCTTATACGACATAAAAAAGGGAATGGAAAGAAGCACCGAATATTTCGCAAGCACAAGTCAGGGAGCAATCCATCCTGCATTAGTGAAGCTTGAAAAGAATGGATATATATCTTCAAAGGAAGAAGTCAAAAATAACAGGACAAAAAAGTTATATAGCATTACAGATTCTGGAAGAGAACGATTTAGCATGTTAATGAGGCAGGATTGGGGTTCAGATAAGTATAAGTCCACACAATTATTAAAAATGTTTTTCTTTCATGAGTTAACCAAAGAGGAACGGTTGGAATCCATAAAAATTCATATTAATAACTTTAAGAATATGGGTAGAGACCTGGTAAATATAAGAGATGAGGGGAATTTACGGCTTGAAGGAATGGGGCTAACGATAGAAAGCCATAAGCCGTCTAAATATGAAAATGATGCTTTGGAGTTCGGTCTGGCTTATTCTGATTTTGTTACAAAGTGGTTTGAAGATTACATCAAAAGAATTGAGGAGGAGTCATAATGGTATCTGTATTTGATTTGGGGTTAGGTAAGAATAATGAATTACTGGCTCAGGAAATTAAAAAATATTATATGGAAACAAAAAATGAAGCAGAGATAGTTGTCCATAATTCAATGGATACCGAAATAATGGATTGCATTGGTTGCTGGAGCTGTTGGTGGAGGACTCCCGGAACATGTGCTTTAAACGATGGAGCTGATAATTTATATAAAGACTATATAAACAGTGATGAAGTGGTCATTCTTTTTCATACGGAGAATGGTTTTATTGATGGCAAAGGAAAAACATTTCTGGATCGATTAATACAACATTACTTACCCTACATCAAGTTAAGAAATGGTGAATGCGGACACTTAAAAAGATATGATAAATATCCAATTATTAACTTCTATTTTGAAAAAGAAGGATTAAGTAAAGAGGAAGTAATGGTCATTAATAATTATCTTGCTCGGATGGCATACCATTTTCAAAGCCCCTGTAAAGAATTGTTATATGAAAGCAACAGCATAAAAACAGCTGACGTAGAAATTGCAAAACCAACAGATGAGGTTCTGGCAAAGGAAGTTATTGAAAGAAAGCCAACCGGTAAATGGGTGATTTATAACGGCTCTCCAAGAGGGAATCATTCCAACAGTAAGTTGATCATAGAAAAGATAATAATGGGAATGAGAGAACAAGGGGTTGAAAATATCGTGGTAAGGAACCTGATCAATACAAAAGAGCATAAAATGTGGGCAGAGAATTTTAGCTCTGCTGAAAATAATTTATTTGTTTTCCCACTCTATGTTCATGCTATGCCAGGTTCGGTAATGAAATTTTTTGAACTGCTGAAGCCAATTCACAACAAAGAAGTACATATGGCATTTTTCGTTCAGTCCGGATTTCCTGAGACCAGTCAGTCGTACTATTTGAGACCCTATCTTGAGTTAATTACAAAAAGGCTGGGAGTATCCTTTGATGGAACAATCATAAAAGGCGGTGTAGAAGGTATTCAAATGAAACCCGAAAAAGCCAATATAAGGTTATTTGATCAGATGGAGCAAATAGGGAGAACGTATGCTGGCAAAGGAATTATGGATTTAAGCTTGAAAAAAGAATATGAAAAATCGGAATACCTGTCTAAAGGTACACAAATCTTATATTCTATATTATCATTAACCGGATTAACAAACTTTTATTGGGATCTAAATCTCAGGAAAAATGGAGCTTATGAAAAAAGATTCGCAAAACCATACATAGAATAAGTTTTAAGGAGAAGTGATATGACACAGTTCACTGAGGAAGTTCTTGTAATAATAAAGAGAATACCATACGGGAGAGTCATGAGTTATGGACAGGTCGCAAGATTTGCAGGAAATAATAGAGGTGCCAGGCAGGTAGCCAGGATACTCCATTCTATGACTGAGAAGTATGATCTCCCATGGCACCGGATTATTAACTCCAAGGGCAGAATATCAATCACGGATGCCAGATATGCAGCGATTCAAAGAGAACTTCTTATATCGGAAGGTGTAGAAGTATCTGAGGGAGGATATATAGATATTTCTATATATGGAATATGAGCTTTTCCCGTATGTTAAATTTTATTCAATAAATCAGATGCTTAATGGTAAAGATCGGCAGGTAATCCACCTGCCGATCTTTACTGTTAAAATAATTTTTGACCATTTAAAATATTAATACCAAATTCTTTCGCTTTCGCTGTTTGTTTAAACGGATTTATTTTTTCTACTATGCCCTCACGCTTAAAAAGCGAGCCAGTATTTTTGAACCAAAATGTTTTATTCGCTTTCACGCATTGTTCACGGATATTAAGAACCCACTCATAGTCACATTCACGAGCTTCCCGCCCGGATTCACCACCAACGGTCACATGCTCCACTCCGTGAAGATACGGCGTTAGATCTATGGGTTCTAAAAGCGGAGCACATGCGATAAAACGCCGCTTTATCGGAAAGGACAAAAATAACGGAAGCCGGTAATCGGCTAATTCCTGATTTTCCACAGTACAACCGATATTCACATTATCATACCCTGTGCCCCAATCAGATGGAAGGGATACAGGGAAACGGTCAATCCGCTTTGTCAAAATTAAAAATTCTATATCAGTTCTTTCTTTAATGACAGCCCAAACAGCTTTACGCCATTCATCTGCTTCTGGAAGAAAAAAATCAGTTGCAAAACAGGTTGCAAGGATTTTATCCCCTTTAATGTTATATTCTCCTTTCGCATTTCTTCTTATGGGCCAATCGAATTCATCTGTTTTTTGTATGGTATTTTGACCATAGCGTTTCCCATACGGTCCGTAAAAATAACAATTTGTACAACCCTCACTTGCTTTATAGCAATCAGTCCACGGCTCCCAATTCATAAGCTTCCTCCTCTTTTACCCCCTATAAATCTGTTTTTGATTATAGCATAATTGACAAGTACAAACAATGAGACAGCTTGCATTTCACCGTTGGATAAGCCCCAGCATATAATGGTTATACGCCTGAATGATATCGAACAACCAGAACTATGGGCTGGGGACCGATACAGATGTCAGTTCCAATCTGGCACATCGAAACATCCTGGTGTGCAATAAATAGGCGCAATTGATACAAAATTAGGAAAGGTGGCCACAAGTATGGATTATATAGCTGATTTGATCAGAAAAGAGATTGAGGCAAAAAAAGACCTGATTGCCCAAGCAGAAGCTAAGTATGCTGATCCTGAAAAACAGAAACAGATAGAGGAGCTTGTACTGGGGATATTGAAGGAACAATTGCCAAAAATAAAGGAATACCAGCAAGCTCTGGAATCTGTGTTAGCTTCATCAGAGGAAGAGACCAAAGAGGAGCAGGACTCCTGATCATGGACAAAGGTTTCTGTTATCCAACACATTATGATAACATATGACACTAAAAATCCTCCTCCTGCTATAGGGAGGAGGATTTTTAGTTATGAGGGATTTTCACGGTAGCCATTCCCTGTTTTAACATTTTTCCAATACTTTGATTATGTGCCCTGCGTATTCTTTTCAGACTGAACAACGTATCGGGATTATTATTAATTATATTTACTCCAAATTTACAAGTTACAGTTGCTTTAAAACCAAGTTTTTTCATTATATTTTCCAGGTTATCGTTATATTTGCCATATGGATAAGTAAATGTAGTTGGGCAGCTTCCTGTTACTTCCATTAACTTTTCCTGCAACATATTCAGATCATTCGCTATAAATTCTTCATAGTGCTCCTGAGTCTCATTTGCCATTTGACCGCATCCATAACGTGCTTTTGAAATTTTATGCAAACCATAGGAGTGGTTTTGCATTTCAACCAGTCCGGATTCCTGCATTTCTTTTACTTCATCCCATGTAACATGAGAATATTCAATATTTTCATCCTTTACCTTCGAAAACTCATCCACACTTTTTCCAATGATAGATAGAACTATTTTCATATTGTATTCTTTTAACTGTGGATAAACATTTAAATAGGTACTAAGATACCCATCATCAAAGGCCAGAATGACTGGATTTTGGGGCAAATCTTTCTTATTATAAACATAATCAATTAATTGTGCCATCGTGATAGTATTGTAATTATTATCTTTTAAATACTTTAAATCACTTTTAAATTCAGAGGGACTAATGACATCATTGCCCAAACCACTGTCTTTTACCTGATGATACATAATGATTGGAACTATAATTCCATCAACGGTTTGTACGGAAGAAACCGCGTTGATTTTATAAATACTTTTGATGATAGAGATGGATAACAAGCTGTAAGTTATGATTAGAAGCAATTTTTTAAGATAACATCTATATTTTTTTGAGGACTCCATATTTCTTCCTTCCACTTATTTATAATAATTGTATGCTCATCAAACTAATGGTATACTATATAGAAATTAATAACCGGGTAGATTAAGCAGAGAAGAAATATAGAATGAGGGGTAACTTAAATTGAAAAAAGAGCAGACTGAGTTAAGCAATTTTTTCACATCTCTGTTAAAATGTTTAGGAAAAATCCGGTACAGAAATGGAGAGGGGAATATGAAGCAGCATAATAAAAAAAGACTTTCAATCTATCTGTGGGTATTATCATTTTTTAAGCCTTATACAGGGCTTTTGTTTTTGTTTATTCTATCAGGATCGGGAATCATCCTATGTGAGATGTCGATTCCATATTTTATCCAGGTCTTTATTGACAAGGTGGTAATGCAGCAAAATGCGGAGGCATTTACCGGGCAAATTATATATCTGGTTATTGCAATCGTAGTTATGCTTATGTTTATTGCCATAAACAATGTAATGCAGAGGGCTTTGCCTGAAAAAACGGCAAGAGATTTGCAGTATTCGGTGTATCGCCATTTGCGAAAACTTGGTTTCTCCTATTTTGAACGCAAACCTGTGGGTGAGACTTTATCCTTGTTAAATACAGAAGTTCTTGCAGTACAAAGCATTTACAGAGACTTTTTTCCAGGTACGGTTTATATGATTTTATCTATTATTTTTCCCTTAGCCGTCATTTCCATTAAGGACTATCGCTTTACCTTGATTATCATAGGAAGCTACCTGCTGTTTTTTACCTATGGTCCTTACATTGATAAAAAAGTAGTGGAATTTTTGAAAAAGCAGACGGATACAAAAACGGCACTGGATAAAAAGACATATGACAGCATAAG
>SVDT01000068.1 GCA_015057775.1 Paenibacillaceae bacterium
TGTGTTCTGACTGTCAGTTACTGCTATTGCAGCTGAATCCACATTTATTTTCAAAGTAGTCAAAGCATCTGAATCAATTTTACAAAGAGGCTGACCTGCCTCCACCATATCTCCTGCCCGAAAATAAACCTCCAGCACCTCTCCGTTCATTTTGGGCATTACATTGGCTTTTAGCTCAGGCTCTACCGTTCCCGTTAAATCTGTATAAAGGGTGATATCCCCTGTCTGAGGCTTCTCGGCAGATACAAGCGGCCGGGTTTCAAACGGAATCTCTTCTTTTTTCTTTCCAAAAACACCAAATCCTATAATGCCGGCAGCAGCTATAATAACCACAGCAATAACCAGTCTTTTCTTACTCTTCATCTCATTTTCCTTTCTCAAATCCCTTGATGTAAAATTCAAGCCATTATCTGAGTTTTAGATATCCAGTAACCCTTCTGTCGCCCAGTAATACAACTCCATCGCCTGGCGCAGCGACAAGTCTGCATTTGTTTTTTCTCCTTCTGCCTGATAGTAAGACAGCATCTGTCCCAAATATTCAATCTGGCTGATGGAACCATTTTTAAACTGAATCTCAGTGGCATTTTTTACAACAATTGCCTCATCATATGCCGTGCAGGCAGCTTCATAATTTTTTTTATTTTGTAAAATATCCTGATAGAGCTGCTCCATCTGAATGGACAGATTCTGTTCCATCTGCGCTTCACTTCGAAACTTTGATTTTACTCTGGTAGAACTTCTATCTGTTTTTCTGTGACGTTCCTCAATCAGTGTATAATTATTGCGGATAGCATCGGCTGTATCCTCCTGCAAGTTCAGCTCCTCTATTTTACTTAAATCAGAAGTGGGCACAGACTGAATCTGTGGTTTGCCCTCCCCCGTCCAGCCTGCCAGGAGTTTCACTGTTGAACCAAGACTTTCTACCGTATTGTCGAGACCAGCAAGTGCGCTTTCTGCATTGAGCAGGTTTTTTTTAGCGGCTGTCACATCTGCATCTGTTGCCATTCCCAAACCTTGCATGGAAACAGCAGACTGATAAAGCTTTTCATACATTTCGTTCATTGTCCGCAGTGTTTTTTGCTGGGCTGATGCCATATTGTAGCCAATCATTGCCTGCTGGGCTCCGCTGGTCAGCTGTTTTGCCCCTTTTCTGACTGGTTCGTAGGAGGAGGCGTCGGATTTAGTGTTGTAATTATAAGCTCTGCTGATCTTGTCTCCAGCACTTTTCATTGCCTTTTCATAAGCCCGCAAAGTAGCATACAGGATCTGCCCATCCATGGTGGATAAACCGCCTGCATCTTTTAAATCATCCGCGTCTTCCTTATAATCCCCTGCATCTTCATAAGCCGCCATATACTGGTCCTTTACATCATCCATGGCGGACCAGTACATTTCATTTGCAGAAATCATATTGGGATTAAATAACTGAATCCGGTCTCCCAGTTCTTCATACTCTAAAACATTATCCTGGAGTAATTCCCACTGCCTTTGGTCATATCCTTCTGGAACGGCATTTTTTGCTTTTCCCGGTTCTGCCATTTGTGCTGCATACACCGGAAACACCAGGGCATTTCCTGTTATGGACACAATAACTGCTGTAAGAAGCACAACCTGCCACAATTTTTTCGTATTCCTATGCATGGTTATCCCCTCCTTACTCTACCGATGCCAGCCCATTTACCGACCAGTCATACTGTTCCATTGTCCAAAACCAGTCCATATCTGCAATTTTAAGTGCATTCTGCTTTGTCAGATAATCTGTCTGCTGCTGTAAATATTCCAGTTGGCCTATGGTACCCAGTTGCATTTTCTGAGAAGCAATCTCCATTTTTCTTGCTGATTCCTCTAATGCACTTTCGGCCTCATGATAAGCAACCTCAGCCTGTAAAACCTCCCGGTATCTCTTATCCAGATCTGCACCTATTTTATCTTTGTTATCCCTGATTTTAATCCGATAAGAATCTTTTACCACTTCTGATACAGCATTCTCCAGCTTTCTCTGATTTATTTTAAGTTCATAATTATTATCAACGGCTTTGGAGTAATCCAAATCGGGGTGAAACCCGGATATTCTGGCAGCGTCAGAAGCAGGCACCGGTCTCATATCCGGTGACGCCTGATAGCCCCAGCCTAACATGACACAAAGTGATTTCTTCAGCTTATTAATAGAAGCTTCTGTCTGAATAATGGCCGTCTCTGTCTTCTGCAGATTGTTTTTTGCATTTAATACCTCTACATTGGTAGAAGACCCGATGCCTCTTTGTACTTCCGTCACCCGAAGTACTTCGGTAAGCAGCTTTTGATTCTGTTTTAATACTTCCAGATTAAGAATGGACTTATAGTAGGAAATCATATTGGACTGAGCTATAATCGTGAGATTTTTTTCAGTCTGAATGTTGGAATAGCGCATTACCTCTAAATCAAATACATTATCATCTGCTTTTTTCTCCAATGACCGTGCCTGTGCTTCTGCCATGGCATCTGCAAGATCATTATCTCCAGTTATGGTTGAGCGCAGATCTGCTGCATCATCCCGGTAAGACCGCGCCACATCATCTGCAGTGGGATCATCTCTCTGCTTGGAATATTCCACCTGGTTATTTAAAACTGTGGCATTGTATTCATGAATTAAGTCCTCAATTTCTTCGTATTCCATAGTATTATCCTGTAGCTTTTCCCACTCTGCATCGGATCTTGAAAATACCGGGCTTGCGTATACCTCATTTGCTGGAAACAACAAGACTGCCGATAAAAGAATGGATACAAATTGTTTGCTTTTTCTATTAACCATTGTAATTACTCCTATCCTGTCTTTCTCTGTGTTTTTAGACGCACTCCTTCTTCCACAATCTTAAACTGAAATTCGATCCCATGTAGTATTTCATCTATATCTGCCGATTCCATAAAATACATAGCCATGGATTTCGCCACGAGGAATAGCAAAAGTTCCAGCAGATCCGAAAGCTCATCCACATCGGAAACCGGACAGATGTTACGATCCAGCTTATCAAAGCAATCGCGGATTAGTTCCTTCTCTTCCCTGCTTTTATTAAAAAATTCTTTGAAGCCTATGATGCTTGTTTCAGTCATCAGCTTTGCATCCATAAAAATGTTTTTATAAAATATAAAATCCTGTTGTTCCCGCCCGTAGTGAATTAATACCAGGATTGAATTCCAGAACACCTGATAAATATTACCTTCACATAATTCCATATTTTTGTTGAACCATAGCTTACAGGATTCCTGAAAATCATGAAGCAAATAAGACAGCAAATCATCCTTATCTTCAAAATATGTATAAAAACTACCTCTGGAGATATCAGCCGCTTTAATAATCTGGTTGATAGAAACATCGGAAAAGGAGAATCTGGAAAACTCCCGAATTGCCGCCTGTTTTATTTTTTCACGTTTTATATCAGGCAAATGTAAAAAACGCTGTGTTGGCATAAATTCCTCCAATTTCTTAAATATTAAAAGTTTATAAATTTTATAAAATAAATGACAACTTGTCATCTTATGGATAAAACATATGGCGGAAAAAATCCGCCATATGTTTTATCTTGTCTTTGTCAGAGCATTATTAGCTTTCTACGTAAAGAGAAGTAATATCATTTCCCTTCTGATCGTAGCAGCGGTCATCACCATCTTTTGCTTTGTGCTTATTCTTCTGAACAGTACCAGAAGTATTTACAAGCTTATAGGTAATTCCAGCCTTTCTGGCTGCTTCATAGTTAACGTTGTAGTACTCGTCATACTTGTCTTTAACTGCCAGCTTTTCATCATCTTTTACAAGCCAGCTCTTGCCATCGGCACTTGCCTTGCCTTCTGTATCAAGATCATCCATAAATTCATCTGTATCAAGAATGTTATATGTTGTCTTTGTTACTCCGCCGTCTTTAGTCTCTTTAATTTTAACTACAGAATATTTGTCATCCTTATCTGCTTTTAACAGCATACCAGCCAGATAATACTTGTCATCATCAACGCCTGTTTTACCGGCCCCTTTAAATGTACCGGATTTATTAAAGAAGAAACTGAATGACTCTCCGTCTATTTCAACATTCTGTTTATTTGTCTTCATGGAACCATCGCTGCCGCTGCCGAAATAATATAAGTAGTAGCCTTCATCCAGCCAGTGATTTGCATTGTCTTTGAAGCGGTCTTCTGTATCAAATGGGTAATTGTCATCATCGTCATCAACAATTTCAACGATATCTTTATTTGGGTTGTTATCTTCAAACTTATAGAACTTCATGCCGCTCTTCATTCTTCCTTTGGAGTCAAAGGCGTACTTCTTACCATTAATGGTCTTGATTTCACCGGCAACCAGCTGTCCGTCATTGTCTGAATAATACCAGAAATCTTCATCATCATTGTATTTCTCTAAGTGCAGATTCTCATCAGGAACAACCTTGAACCAGCCCTTAGTAATTCTTGCGCCATCTTCAGGAGAACCGAAATATCTCCATTCTCTGGTATAATCATTCGCGCCCTGACCGGAAGAAGCTGTAGCAGCAGTTGCTTTTGCAGTTGTTGCAGTTGCATCCCAAAGAATCCACTCTGCATTCATACGGCCCCACTCATCAAAGCTGTACTTCTTGCCATTGATGGTTTTTCCGTCTTTACTTGTCTGTTTCTTACCATTGCTCTTGAACCAGAACCAACGCTCCTGCTCTTCATCATCAAAGGTATTGTGGCTGGAAACTCTTGCATTTCCATCTTTTGCAGCATCATCGTAATCATCGTCTTTGATTTCGATACTTGACCAGCCTATGGTCTTTGCACCATCATCTTCTTTGCCGCAGTAGTAAATTCCTTCTTTCCATGCGTCATCGCCGGTTTCTCTTTCCCCGTCGTCGTTGATCCAGCCGTAAAGCATCTTGCCTTCGTCATCAAAAACGTACTCTTTGCCGTTAATATTTTTAAAGGCTGCGGTATCGCTGCTGGTTGAGCTCTTATAAGCTTTACCATTGGAACCGAAATAGTACCAGTGATTTACAGGTTCTTCATCATCCTCACCGCCGTCGTAATCCTCGTTCTCCATGGATACCCACTGATTGGTTACCATAGCGCCGTTGTCATCTACATAATAGTAGTCGTCATTGTATTCCACGATAACATCAGTTGACATCTCACCGCTGTCGTTTAAGTAGAACCAGTTGTCACCGGATTTAGCCCATTTCTCTGTTTCCTTGTCTCCGCTTCTGTTGTAATACACCCATGTACCATTTTCTTCCTGCCAGCCAGTCGCTGCGAAAGAAGACATGGAAGCACCTAATGCCAGCAGTGCTGCTGTAGATAAAACAGCAACTAATTTTGTCTGCTTTCTCATAATAAATGCACTCTCCTTTTTTTCTTTTTGAAATATTTTAGGTGAAATTCCTAATTGCATCACAAAGCCATTATACTTCTAATATTGGAAATTATCGAAAGCAAAACCCATTTTATCCACTATTTATGCTTTATTTTTACTATTTTTTCGAATTTTTCTTGATTTTTTAATGAACAGTTTATATACTTGTGTTAAACTGTTCTTGTTTGATTCTAAAAGGGAGATGGAACGATATGACGAAAGGAAACGAAATAAACGAAATTGCAACCGGGGACAAAAGCGTCGTCGAGCAAAGCCTTGATGATTTCCAGGAATATTTAAAAATCAACAATATGTCTGCAAATACCATTCACGTATATCTGTTTGCAGTCAGACAGTTTCTTGGCCTCTACCATGTAGTCAGCCATGACAATCTCATGCTCTATAAGTGCTATTTAATGGAACATTACAAGCCACAGACTGTAAATTTACGAATTCGTGCCCTGAATTGTTATATGGAATCGTTAAAGCTTACTTCTTCGAAAATGCTGATGATACGAATTCAGCAGAAAACTTTTTTGGAGAATATCATCAGTCAGGCGGACTATGAGTATCTGAAAAACTGTCTCATCCGGGATGGAAACATGCTGTATTATTTTGTGGTGTGGTTTATGGCTGCAACCGGAGTGCGGGTCAGTGAGCTTGTAATGGTAAAAGTGGAACACGTGAAACGGGGATACATGGATATTTACTCCAAAGATAACAAAATCAGGCGAATTTACGTTCCAAAAAACCTGCGCACAGAAGCTCTTAACTGGCTGAATCGGATCAGCCGTGTCAGTGGATACGTTTTCTTAAATCGTTACGGCGAACCAATTACTCCTGCCGGAATACGGGGACAGCTGAAAAAATTTACAGCTTTATACGGGCTGGATCCAAAAGTGGTCTATCCTCACTCCTTCCGCCATCGTTTTGCCAAGAATTTCATTGAAAAATGCGGAGATATTTCCATGCTTTCGGATATTCTGGGTCATGAGAGTATCGAAACCACCAGAATTTATCTGCATAGAAGCAGTACGGAACAAAAACAGATTGTAAATCAGATTGTGAATTGGTAGAAGATTATGGTGAATGATGAATTATTAAATGAATTTAGAAAATATCTGAAGAAACGGAATTTGTCAGTCAACTCAATGACTGCATATGCAGGCAGTGTGCGCCTTTTTTTCACTTTGTATGATGAGGTTACCCCTGAGAATCTGCAGCAGTATAAGAGCTATTTAATTCCCCGTTACCGTCCGGCCACTGTGAACCAGCGTATTTATGCCATTAATCATTTTTCCCGTTTTTTAACAGAGACCAATGAAGTGGATTCCATTGTATTATCCTCCTACCGCCTTCCTTCTGTTAAAGTACAGCAGAAAACCTTTTTGGATACCATTATATCCAATGAGGATTATGAGATCTTTAAGGAAAAACTGAAAGAAGAAAAAAATTATTTCTGGTATTTTATTGTGCGATTCCTTGCTGCTACGGGGGCGCGGGTCAGCGAACTGATTCAGATAAAAGAGGAACATTTAAAGCTTGGTTATTTAGATCTCTATTCCAAGGGAGGAAAGATACGGCGAATTTACTTTCCCGATTCCCTCTGCGAAGAGGCACTGGCCTGGTGTCAGGAGCGTGGAGTAGAAAGCGGCTTCCTGTTTTTAAATAAAGGAGGACATTTAATTACTCCCCGTGGCATTAATTATCAGCTAAAACATCTGGCCTGCCGTTATGGAATAAATCCGGATACCGTTTACCCGCATTCGTTCCGACATCGTTTTGCAAAGAATTTTTTAGCCCGCAACAATGACATATCACTGCTTGCAGATTTAATGGGGCACGAAAGCATTGAAACAACCAGAATCTATCTCACCCGCTCCAGCCAGGAGCAACAGCAGCTGCTTGACGAAATTATCACATGGTGAGCGTATTTTTTTATTATTTTATGTTTCTTTTTTCTGATTTCTGAGATATAATTTCAAAAAGGAGGATAATACGTGATGCTAATCTCTTTTCGATTTAAGAACTTCCGTTCCTTTTTGGACGAGACATTTGTTAATATGAAGGCGGTCACCTACAAAGAACTTCCGGACCACCTCATATCATTTGACAACCAGAAGCTGATAAAGACACTGGCTTTTTATGGACCAAATTCAAGCGGGAAAACCAATATTTTTCTTGCCTTTGCCAGTTTTCACTCTCTGATTTTCTGGCAGCTGTTTCCTTCCCAGGCATCTTATAAAAACCGGTTTATTAATCTTTTGCAGCTGAACTCCATGGACAAAATTGTTCCCTTTGAACGGGGCGAGCCAGAGACTCCTCCAACTGAAATGGAAATATCTTTTATAAGCGGCAACAGGATCTATGAGTATGGGATCTCTATCTGTTCCCAAAACATCCTGACGGAACACCTAACCGTTGATCATCACCTGGTATTTTCACGTACAGCAACGGAGCTTTCCTACGGTCGTTTCTATGAAAAATGCATGCGTTCCAAATCCGGAATCCGCCCTCATGACAACCGGCTGTTTTGTTCTATTTTGTCATCTATGGATATTCCCGAAATAAACGCAATTATGAAGCCTTTTGAAAACTTTTTCTCCAGTAAAATTCACTATTACTTTGATGATCTTGAGATGTTTCAAATTCTTGGTAATACCTTAATGGACGGAAAGCTATTTAAAATCCTGGAAAATCCGGATGCAATCAATTTCAGCCTGAGTCAGCTTCGCAAGCTGGGGATACCTGTAGAAGATATTATAATTGAAAACGGGATCCCAAAACTGGGATATCTCACTAAATCCCGGTCAAGTGGTCAGTCGTTTATCAAATATATGGATATAACTGAGATTTCCTCCGGCACTCTAAAGAACCTGTTCATGTTTTTAAGAATCTTTGAGCTGAGCAAAAACGGTGGCATCTTGATGGTTGACAGCATTTCCGGTGAATTTCATCCCACTGTTACCAAATTTATTGTTGATTCATTTCAGCAGGACATGAACAAGAATATACAGCTTATTTTCTCAACTCATGACATCTCCATTTTAAATAACCAGCAGTTTCGGCGTGATGAGGTGGCTTTTGTAGATATGAATGAATACGGAGAGTCCAGACTCTATACCCTTGCTGATATTAAAGTCCGGTCTGATGCCAGCTTCTCCAAAGATTATCTTCTGGGAAAATACGGGGCAATTCCCCTGGTTAAGGATACAATCTTCTGACCATAAAAAAAAGACATAGTATATGTCTTTTTTTAATTCAGAAGATGAATACTGGCAGTATCTTTGGAACAGACTTCCAGTACAATGTTACATTCTGAAACATGCTGGTAATTAATATCCAGAGAATAATCCACCTGAACCTTTAAACGGTCCTCTTCCTCCGCAATCCTGATATCGTTGGTTCTGATCCCGATCATCAGCTCTCCAAATGGTGTTGCATAGCAGGAAATGTTTTTCTTTTCCTTTTCAAAGGTCATATGAACACTGGTGCTTCCTCTTTTTATAATATCCATTCCTGCCGGATGAATCTTAATGGTGTTTCTGGTCACGCCTTCTAACCCTTCCTGAACTTCATCATAAAGAATATAATGGTTGCCGTTTTTTAAAAAATAATCACCTCTTGTGATCATTTCCACAGCCTGATTATCATCTTCCACGATTTGTGCACCACTGATACTGATCAGAACATCTCTCGTCATCGTTTATAACTCCTCTAGTACTCTTCTATATTTATTTGTCTCGTCTCTTTCACCTGACCTGGAAGAATGGAGGCAGCAAAGCTTGTGAACTTTTCCGCCAGATCACTGACATAGAAATGATATTTATCAATGCTGCTGCCGTCTTGATCACAGATCAGCCCATTTTCCTCCAGAACCTGCTTTAATTCCAGAGCTGTCTCATAAGCTGGATTAACTAAAGTAACTTCCGGACCCATCAGCCTGCCTACGGTGGAGCGCAGAAGTGGGTAATGGGTGCAGCCTAATATCAGTGTATCAATGTATTTGCCTTTTAATTCGCTTAGATATCGGGATGCTATTTCATCTGTAACGGAATCGTGAAGCAGTCCTTCCTCAACCAGGGGCACCAGGAGGGGACAGGGCTTTCCAGTCACTTCAATGTCTTCCCGCATTTCTTTTATTACCCGTGTGTATACACCGCTTCTTATGGTTCCTTCGGTTCCGATAATTCCAATCTTACCATTCTTGGTGGATTCAATTGCAGTTCTTGCACCTGCGTGAATGACTCCGATGATGGGGATATCCAGATCATTCTCTACTGTCTCCAGGGCACAGGCAGTGGCCGTATTACAGGCAATTACAATTGCTTTTACATCCTGGGTCATAAGAAAACGAATGATCTGTCTGGTAAAGCGGATAACAGTGTTGCAGGATTTATTTCCATAAGGCACCCGTGCCGTATCACCAAAATATACAATTCTTTCATCCGGCATCTGCCTCATGATTTCTCTTGCAACCGTAAGTCCGCCTACACCGGAATCAAATACTCCAATGGGAGAATTTCTATCTGCCATAATATCTGCTCCTTAATCGTCAAACCGGCTCAAAGCGTCTTCCATAAGACAATTAACGAGCTGATCCTTGTTTATTCCAGCTGCTTCCCAAAGCATGGGATACATACTGATTGCCGTAAATCCCGGCATGGTATTAATCTCATTAAATACTACTGTTCCATCACTCTTAACAAAGAAATCCACTCTTGCCAGCCCCCGGCCGTCCACTGCCTGGAATACCGCTTTTGCTGCTTCTCTTACACGTTCCGCAGCGCCATCAGGCAATTGGGGATCGATTACTGTTTTTGAATCCGCATTGTTATACTTTGCATCGAAGTCATAAAATTCAGCCGCTGCAAGAATCTCTCCTACACCAGAGGCCTTAACCGGCTGATTGCCGCCGCCTAAAACAGCACATTCAATCTCTCTGCCTACAATCATCTCTTCTACCAGAATCTTACGGTCGTGTCTGGCAGCCTCAAGTAATGCTGTCTCAAGTTCCTTTTTGTCTTCTGCACGGCTCACACCCTTGGAAGACCCGGCATTGGAGGGCTTTACAAATACGGGATAATCAAACCGTTCTTCTACTCTGGCGATTACCTGCTCCATATTCTTTAACTGATGGCGCATGACTGGAACATAGGCCGCCTGAAGCACACCAAGGTCGTCAACAATAATCTTTGTATATAATTTATCCATGGAAACGGCAGAAGAAAGTACACCGCATCCCACGTATGGAATTCTGGAAAGTTCCAGCAGACCCTGGACGGTTCCATCTTCGCCCAGCAGACCATGGAGCACAGGAAATACCACATCTGCCTTAACAAGTTCTGTCTTGGTTCCATTAAGTAATATAACAGCCCCCATGCCGGCATCAGGAGAAAGAACTGCACGAACACTTCCCTCTCTCCAGGTCCCGTCTTTGATTTCCTTTACAGACTCCGTTTTAATCCAGTGTCCTTCCTCAGTGATTCCGATCAAAAGCAGATCATATTTATCTTTATTTATATGGTCTATCACATTGACAACTGACATACAGGAAACAACGTGCTCCGATGACTGTCCGCCAAATAATACAACCGCAGTTTTCTTACTCATTCCAATCTCCTTAATAAATTCTTGATTTACAGCGTTTATATTATAGCACATATGGTTACAATTACAAATAGATTCCAGAAAAAAGGAGGTACCCTATGAAACAGAAACGTGATTTATTCTTATGTATTACCTGTCTGCTCATTGCTTTTTTACTGACACTGGCAAATGACAGATCAAGCGACGAGGCCCTTGCCGCCAGGATTGCCCCTGATATCCTGCGGTTTCATGTTCTTGCAAACAGTAACAGCACTGGGGACCAGAATTTAAAATTAAAAGTACGCACCATGCTTCTCAATTCAATATATGAAGACCTTGGTGAAAATGCATCCCTGGAAGATACAAAAACCTATATCCGCTCCCACGAATCCATTCTGGAGAAAAAAGCAGAAAACTACATGAAGAACCTGGGATATGATTATCCCGCACATATGGAACTGACCAATTGCTACTTTCCAACCAAAACCTACGGAGATATGGTATTCCCCTGCGGAACTTACGAAGCAGTAAGGGTAAAAATCGGCGAAGGAAAAGGACGCAACTGGTGGTGCGTCCTCTATCCTCCGCTATGCTTTACCGATTCTTCCTATGCAGTCGTTCCGGATACCTCAAAAGAGATCCTGCGCCACTCCATGGATGAATCTGATTATTTGAAATTAAGAAAAGAACCGGTTAAAATCCATGTAAAGCTTAAAGTTTTGGATCTGCTGCCTGTGAATAAAAAAACCACTATTTCGCAGAATCCACAATGATTCCCTTTACAGCCCACTGGTACGTAGTGAATGCCTGATACAGCTCTGCGTATGCACTTTGCTTTGCTCCCTCTGCCTGCAAAAATGCCATTTGAGACTGAAGATATGTAATTTTACTTAACATACCCATCTGGAAAGAACGCTCTGCTTTCCCTTTATCAAGCACTGCCTTCTCGTAGGAGGTATTGGCTGCTTCATACGCGGTCTTTGCCTGCTTCAGATTCTGATAAAAAGATTGCATGGTGACTGCAACATTTTGTTCGGCTTCCGATACTCTTGCCTTTTTATTTTCCATTCCCGTAGAAGTCTTATTGGAATTGGTACGACGCATATCGATAAGATCATAATTATTGCCTATGGCTTTTGCTGTATCGCCTTCAAGGTCCAGGTTGGAAATCGCAGACAGGTCCAGTTCCGGGAGATCTCCTACATTTGGCAGGGAATCTAAGGAATACCCTGTCATCAGGGCCAGTGAGCGCCGCAGACCATCAACCGTCTGATCCAGACTTAATACAGAAGCCTGAGTGGTAAGTACTTCCTTTTTTGCAGACAGCACATCATTTTGTGTTGCCGTGCCAACCTGCTGACCTAACTGCTGAGCTTCATAAGCAGAATTACATACTTCCGATGCTTTTTGAAGCAGTGCCCGGTTTGCAACAGCGTTGTTATATCCGATCATAAGCTGATCGGCATAATACTCATATTGCCTTGATGCCTGTGTAATACCGGAGTTGATCTGGGAATTGGATTGGTTAAGGGTTTTAAGAGTCCATTGTAACTTATCAGTCTGGGTCTTTATACTTTTTACTGTTCCCTCTAAAACCTTATATACAGGAATTCCGTCTTCATTAGTCATACCAGTTGGCTTAAGTTCCTTCGCCTGATCCTCAAGTTCCTTTATTTTATTTTTCATTTCGATTCCTACAAGCTCATTATAAACGTACTTAAGATTATCTATATTCGAATTTGCAGAATCCACTATATTCTGTAAATCCGGATTAAAATACCGGACCAGGTCGGAAAGTTCACCAAATTCTATGTTGCTGTCATTTAATTTACTCCACTGTTCCGCTGTTATTCCCTCAGGAATTGGTTTTTCTGACTGCCCCGGTCCAACAGCTCCATATGCGGGAAATACCGAGGAAGCCGTTAACAGAGCCGCCAGACAGAATGGCAAAACTTTTTTATTTCTCATATCATCAGCCTCCCGCCGAAGCTAGCCCGTTAACAGCATTGTCATAGGTCTGAACTGCCTGAAATAATGTAAGCTGGGCTTTTTTCATAGCATTATCTTTTGTGTTAAATGAATTCTTTTGCTTCATGTAATCAAGTCTGCTTAAAGTTCCGATCTGCTGCTTACGCTCCGCTGTCTCCATATTCTTACTTTCCAGTTCAAATTCTCCCTTTGCCTGTTCATAAGAGGCTTTGGCTTGCTGAACAGCCTGATAGTTCTTTACAATTTCAGATTTGATATTCTGCTCATTGCTGGAAACCGTACGCTTTAATGTTTCTTTCGTCAGTTCAGCCACTGCATTGGCCAGCTTTCTTTTATTGATATTAAAAGTATAATTTTTTTCCAGCGCAGCATCTTTATCTGTTTCCGGATTCATCGCAGCAATATGTTCAAAATCAACAGCTGGTATATCCCTGATTTCAGGTGTATCGCTATACTTCCAGCCCAACATAACAAGAAGTTTCTGTCTTGTCTCTTCAATTGACCCGGTAAGTTTCTCAATGGACGCCTGAGTACTCTGAACACCTTCCTTGGCTGCAAGCACATCAGATAAGGTTGCCATTCCTGCACTTTGCTTTACAAGAATCGCCTGATACTGAGCTTCCATATATTCCAGGCTGTCTTTTGCTGACTCCAACTCTAATTTCTGTTGAAAATATGATATCATAGAGGACTGAGCAGACGCTACCAGGCCAGCTTCCTGCTGATCATAGGTAAGTTGGTGCACAGTTATATCTTCAGTAACCTTATCTGCGGCCTCTTCAGCCTGCGCTGCAGCTACCTGAGCCTGCGCATCTGACACCGGGTCATCACCAGAGACATTGCTTCTGGCATCAAATGCTGCATCACGGTAGTACTGAGCATATTGATCCCGGGTAACTTTATCATCTTTTTTCTTGTCGCTGATATCAAGCTGGTTCTTTTGAACTGTTACGTTATACTCACGAATCAGCCCTGCCAGTTCATCGTATTCCATCACATTATCTCTAAGCTTTGCCCACTCCTCAGCAGTCCTTGAAAACTCCGGACTTCCAGCCCAGACAGTCGATGCCGGTCCGGAGAAGGTCATCACTGCTGCAAGAGTAAATGCGCCAATCTGTTTCCACTTTCTCATCCTAAATCCTCCTTAACTGGGATTTTTATACTTCATTCTTATATTATCATATCACATGCTGTCAAAAAGAGCCAAGCCACATTCTTCCATATCAGTCAAATAATATTTTTTATTGCTGCCGGTATTAATCCGGCAGCTGGGTTTTATCTATTTTTCCACTCATCAGAGAATAGTAGATTGGCAGCATAAGCATTGATAATATGGTGGAGGCAGTAAGACCACCCACATTAACCAGTGCAAGCCCCTGCATCGTCTCAGTGTTGGAGCCAATCCCCAACGCCAGAGGAATCATGGATACAATGGTAGTCAGTGTAGTCATGAGGATGGGTCGAAGTCTGGTAGCACCGGCTTCAATCAATGCGGTTCGTTTATCCATGGAGGCACGATACTGGTTAACTGTATCAATATAAAGAATTCCCGAGTTAACCACCGTACCGATTAACATCAGAAAGCCCAGCATGGAAGGCATGCTGATTGCAACACCTGCTGCCAGCAAACAGCCAAAAGATCCAATTAAGCTGAATGGAATGGTGGTCATAACCATAAGGGAAAATTTGAAGGATTCAAACTGAGCAGCCATTACTACAAACACCAGGAATGTGGCAATTAAAATGGCTTTCATAAGATTTCCCAACTCTTCCTGCATAGAGGCATCTTCACTGTTTTTTGCCCTTGTTACACTATCATTTAAGTATTTACCCGTAACTTTACTGTCAAGTTCCTTTATTGCTGCCGCTTTCTCTTTCTTATTCTTTACGGCATCTGTGAATGAACCTGTTATGGTAACCAGATACTGCTTATTCTTTCTATTGATGGCTGTAGGGCTGTCTTCATAACCAATTTTAGCGATATCAGTCAGTGCCACAGATCCACCAAGGTTATTAGGTACCAGAACACCTTCCACCTTTTCCAGAGTATTATAGGTGTCATCCGGATATTGTACTTTAACATCCACGTTCTGACCATTTACATCCATAGTCATCGCTTTTACACCGCTTAACATTCCGTTCAGCATTCCTCCAACTGCCGCAGGACTGACGCCCTCTGCCGCTGCCTGGATGGGATCTACACGAACTTTGATTACCGGTGCTGCATTTTCCAGATCGGAATGTACTTTAATCATCTCCGGACGGGCGCTTAATTCATTTACCATCTGGTCGGAGACCTGTTTTAACTGATCTAATTGAGCACTTTGAAGAATAACTTCATAATCGTGCTTATTGCCACTGCTCATATCACTCGTACTGGAGGTTGAATTCACAGTCACATTGCAATCAGGAACCTGGTTCATCAATTTTTTCCATTTATTAACCACCTGATCCGTTGTGAGCTTTCTATCTTTTTTCAGATATGCTGTTACAGTTCCGTTGGTCCCTCCGGAAAAGCTCAGAGACTCCCCACCATAACTAACCATATAAGATTTCAAATCTTCTTCACTGGTGACAATTCCCTCCAGTTTTTTTAATATCTTATCGGCTTCTTCAACTTTAATTCCTGGTTTCATCTGAGCTGTGATGGTAATAGTTCCCTGATCCACGGAAGGCATCAGTTCAAATCCCAGTTTTGATGCAAAGCCAAAAGATGCCAATAACAACAGCACTGATATTACCATAACCAGAGCACGCTTATTTAAAAGCTTATCAACAATCTTTCTGTAAATACTCTGAAGACCCCTTACAATTCCTCCCATGGGAGAATGCTGCCGTTCCACTGGACGGAACCTGGAGTAACATAATGGTACAATGGTAATGGCAGAGAAAAAGGAAGCCATCATACAGAATACAATTGTAAATCCGAGAGGCTTAAATAACTGCCCAGTCAGACCTGCTAAAAACGCCAGAGGTATAAACACGACGCACGTTGTCAGAGTACCGCCAAGAACGGACTGCATTACAATGCCGGTTCCCTCTAATGCCGCACTCATATATTCCCTGAAACCAGTACCCTTCTGCGATCGGAAACAACTTTCCAGTACTACGATGGAGTTATCCACCATCATTCCGACACCTAATACTATACTACTCATGGTAATAACGTTTAAAGAAAATCCCATGGCTGCCATCATAATAAGAGAGACCAGAATGGAAACCGGGATAGAGGTTCCTACGATCAGGGAAGCTTTAATATCTCCAAAGAAGAGGAAAATGATAATCATGGAAATAATAACTGCTGCGATCATGGTATCTTTTACACTGCTAAGAGCTGTGATAATCTGGTCACTGGTATCATCCACAATTACTACCTGCAGATTCGGATAATCCTTTTCCAGAGAATCAATGGTTTTCTTAACTGCTCTTGAAACATCAACTGCACTGTTTTTCTGCTGCTTACTAAGGGATAAGGTGATCGTGTCATCTCCGTTATACCGGCCTATGGCAGTCTGCTTCTGATTGGTTTCTGAAATATCGGCAATATCTTCCATGTAGATGGTCTTTCCTTCACTGGCTACAATGGGGACCTTTTTTAAGGCTTCCACCGTCTTTACCTCTACACCGGTACTTACCGATAAATCCCGTTTTCCCACTTCTGTTTTGCCAGCGGGATATGTAAAATCAGCTGCTTTAATCGCCTGGCTGATGGAGTCCATAGTAAGATGATACTGCTTCATCTTTTCAGGTATCAGATTCACTCTTACATAACCTTCCTGGCCGCCGCTGATATTGACACTGGCGACGGAGGTAATTTTCTCAAATTCAGGGACAATCTTATCGTTTACATAATTGTAAAGATTGTTTTGGGATGGATCTTTGATGGAAAGCGTCATGGATGGCATATCATTAATGTTAAATTCCATAATGGAGGGCTTTTCTACATCCTTTGGAAGATCCAGACCGTCCATTTTCTTTTTTAAATCATTGTATGCCTTATTCATATCGGTACCGTAATTATATTCCATGTACACGATAGAAATATTCTGCTGAGAGCTGGACTGAATATTTTTAACACCGGAAAGAGTACCTACAGACTCTTCGATTGGTTTAGTAACCAGATCGTTAATATCCTCCGGGCTTGCTCCTGCATAGGTGGTTGTTACTAAAAGCATGGGGAAATTCATCTCCGGTGTCAATTCCAGTTTGGAAGAAATAACGGAGGATAATCCAAATACAAGAAGGCATAAAACTGCTAATATGGCAGTTATGGGCCGCTTTAATACAAATTTTGTCATTCCCATTTTACCGCCCCCTTATTGTGCAGAAGCAGAAGTCTCTACCTCGGGTCCATTATCTTGTGTCGTCTCGGTTTCTGTAGCAGTTTCCACAGTGGTTTCCGCAGCGGTCTCCGCCAGAGTTACTTTTGAGCCGTCGTATAATTCGCTGGTCCATGTGGTGACTACCTGATCATCTGCGCCAATTCCAGACTGAACCTCTGCAAACTCATTATTTGTAAGCCCGATGGTAACTGCATTCTTTTTCAATGTTCCATTGGAATATGTATAGATAAATGGATTTCCTGACTCATAATAAACACTGTCAACAGGAACCGTAAGTACATTTTCTGCTTTCTGTGCCGTTACATAAAGCTTTACAGAGGTTCCTGTAGCAAGTGAATCTCCGGAAGGAATAGAAGCTTTCACTTTAAATAATCCGCTTCCACTGTCGACCATGGTACTTACTTCCGTTATGGTCGCTTCATGATCTGTACCGTTTTTCTCTACCCGAATAACATCACCGGCCTTCAATCCGCTTATAATACGCTCAGAAACATAAAAGGTAAGAGACTTTCCGCCATCACCTGATATTACACAGATTGTTGTCTGAGGAGAAATCATATCATGAAGGCTGATATTAAAGCTTTCTACTTTACCGGAAATGGGGGCAGTCACCTGGCTGCTCTCCAACTGGTTATTATAAGTAATCTTTGCATTTTCGTATTGAAGCCTGGCCATATCCACCTTGTCTACAGTGGACTGATAATCGGCTTCTGCAACATCACCTGCTGCATGAAGAACCGTATAACGGTCCAGATTTTTCTTTGCATCCTCATAAGTGATTCTGGAAGTTTCCATCTGAATCCGTGTGCTTTCAACCAGCTTTGTATCAATCACACAAAGCAGCTGCCCTGCTGTCACGGTATCTCCGGTTTTCACAGCTACATTGGTTACTTCTCCTGAGCCAAGTGGTGTAACATGAACGATGCTGTCCGGTTCAATGGTACCAATCAGTTCATTATTAATTTCTATTGTCCGGATCTCCGGCTTCTGGGCGGTTACCACCGGCGGCGCTTCAGCTATCAGCTCTTCCTTGCCCCCATTAAGAATCTTAGGAAGCATAAGCCCTGCGAGAACAGCCACAACTACAACAGTCCCTGCAATTATAAATACTTTTTTCTTTGTCATATCAAGCTCCTTATTATCTTCTCAGTCATAATATGATTCTAATTATTATTTTCGAATTCCATACTGTAAAATGTCTAATTTTTCTTGAAAAATTTTCTTAATTTTTTCTTCATCTT
>SVDT01000069.1 GCA_015057775.1 Paenibacillaceae bacterium
ACGGACAAAACTTTTCCTTTCAATGCTTTCATGCAGGGAGAATTGCATTCAAATCCCACTACAACCAGGTTGGGGGCTATCGTCCCATTGGTCAGTATGTTATGGAATTCCCCTGGACTGTGGAAGATGATGTTTCCCCTCTTTAAAGGGATCTGTTTCCCGTCTGCCACCACGTCAATGACTCCCTTGTCAACGCAGACAAATTCCCAGAAGTCATGGCTTTCACCGGGAAAAGTGAAATTGCTCATGTATTCAAAATAGTGAACCGTTATAATTTTTTTAATCACAGCTGAGGGACGGAGTGAAGTGCTTTTATAGGCCATGGGTTATCCTTTCTTTTGATGTTTGTTCTTAAAATTAGTATACCACATCCTCCTGTAAAAATGGAAGAAGAGTACAATTGTATCAATAAAATAATAGATAGTGCAAATATTTTTTTAAGTATATTCATTATACTGAGGATAGTAAATTTCAGGAGGTAACAGCAATGAACGGAAAACCGGTTCTGGTGATTATGGCTGCAGGTATGGGCAGCCGTTATGGTGGATTAAAGCAGATAGATTCTATCGATGCATTTGGGAACAAGATTATTGATTATTCTATTTTTGACGCGGTTCAGGCTGGATTTGAAAAGGTTGTTTTTATTATTAAGAAGACCATTGAGAAAGAATTCAGGGAGAACATTGGAGACCGCATAGCGTCCCACGTGAAAGTGGAATATGTATACCAGGAGCTGGACCGGCTGCCGGCCGGGTATCAGGTGCCGGAGGGACGGGTGAAGCCGTGGGGAACCGGTCATGCAATTTTATGCTGCAAGGATGCGATAGACGGACCTTTTGCCGTGATTAATGCGGATGATTATTATGGGAAAAGCGCTTTTGTTTCCATATACAATCAGTTGTCAGAGATTTCCGACAGTGAGAAGTATCAGTATACCATGGTAGGCTACCGCCTGTATAATACCTTGACGGAAAATGGTCATGTGGCAAGGGGCGTGTGCACCATCAGTGAAGACGGAAAGCTTGTAGATATCCATGAACGCACCAGAATTGAAAAGCAGGGAGATAAGGCGAAATTTACAGAGGATGACGGCAAGACCTGGACAGAGCTGGGCGAGGACACCGTTGTTTCCATGAACATGTGGGGATTTACGAAAAGTATAATAAAAGAGCTTGACCAGAGGTTTGCCGTTTTTCTGGATAAAGAACTTCCGGGAAATCCGTTAAAATGTGAATATTTCCTTCCTTTTGTGGTGGATGAACTGTTAAAGGAATATAAGGCGGAGGTTACCGTTTTAAAGAGCGTGGACCGTTGGTACGGTGTCACTTACAAAGAAGATAAGGAAACGGTGGTGAATGCCATCAGGGAACTTAAGAAAACAGGTATTTATCCGGAAAAACTTTGGGAGGAACAGTAATGGGAGACGCACAATGCAAAAAGATCGGGGAGGCCATTGGTCTGCTGGCCTTCCAGGGAGAAGTGGTTTCATGTGAACGCTATGGAAATGGTCATATTAATGATACGTTTCGTCTGGTCTGTGTGGACAGGGGAACCATAAAGCCTTATATCATACAGAGAATCAACAATGAGGTATTTAAGGATCCTGTCTCTCTTATGAAAAATATCTCAGGTGTCACCTCGTTTCTTCGAGAAGCGATTATTGATCAGGCTGGAGATCCGGACCGGGAGACGTTAAATATTGTTAAGGCGAGGGATGGAAAGAATTACTGTCAGGACAGCGATGGGAACTATTGGAGAGGGTACCTTTTTATCGAGGGGGCGACTACCTACGATAAGGTGAGAAATCCGGAAGACTTTTACCAGAGCGGCAGAGCCTTCGGTCGTTTCCTGTGCAGGCTTGGAGAATACCCCGCCGGAAAACTGACGGAAACCATCTTGAATTTCCATAATACCCCGGTTCGTCTGCAAGCTTTTAAAGCGGCAGTCAAAGCGGATGTCTGTAATCGGGCACACCTGGTCAGCAAAGAGATAAATTTTGTACTGGACAGGGAGAGCGAGGCAGATACTGCAATGAAACTGCTGCGAGAAGGTCGGCTGCCGCTCCGTGTAACCCACAATGACACCAAGCTTAACAATATCATGATAGATGACCAGACTGGTGAGGCTTTGTGTGTCATTGATTTAGACACCATTATGCCGGGGCTCTCTATCTTTGATTTCGGTGATGCCATCCGGTTCGGAGCCAATACGGCGGAAGAGGATGATCCAGATTCCAGCAAGGCCTCCTTATCTCTGGAATTGTTTGAAATCTATACGAAAGGCTATCTGGAAGGCTGCAAAGAGGTATTGACGGCAGAGGAAAGAACAATGCTCCCTATGGGTGCCAAATTAATGACTTATGAATGCGGTATGCGTTTTTTGACTGATTTCCTTCAAGGAGACACCTATTTCCACACCAGCAGGGATAACCACAACTTAGATCGTGCAAGAACCCAGTTTGCTCTGGTAGCAGATATGGAGAAGAAGTGGGTGGAGATGGAAGAAATTATAAATAAATATCAATAAAGAAAGGGGATAACGGATGAAAATACTGGTAACAGGGGGGGCCGGATATATCGGCAGCCATACCTGCGTAGAGCTTTTAGAGCGGGGATATGATGTGGTTGTGGTGGACAATCTATCGAACTCTTCAAGCGTATCATTAAAGAGAGTGGAAGAAATTACTGGCAGACAGGTGACTTTTTATAAGGCAGATCTTCTGGACAGAGATGCGTTGGAAGAGATATTTGACAGGGAAGCAATTGAGGCAGTGATCCATTTTGCGGGCTTAAAGGCAGTGGGGGAGTCGGTCTCAAAGCCTTTGGAATATTACCATAATAACATTACGGGGACTCTTGTTTTATGTGAGATCATGAGAGCTCATGGGATAAAAAAGATTATTTTTAGCTCTTCTGCCACTGTATATGGAGATCCGGCCTTTGTTCCCATCACAGAGGAGAGCCCAAAAGGAAGCATCACCAATCCCTATGGTCAGACCAAGGGTATGTTGGAACAGATTCTCACGGATCTTCATACTGCGGATCCAGAGTGGAGCGTTATTATACTTCGCTATTTTAATCCAGTGGGAGCTCACGAAAGCGGGCTGATCGGTGAGAACCCAACTGGAATTCCCAATAACCTGGCCCCCTATATCACTCAGGCTGCTGTAGGGAAGCTTAGAGAAGTCAGCGTTTTCGGCGATGATTACAACACGCCAGATGGCACAGGGGTCAGGGATTATATCCATGTAGTGGATCTGGCGCTCGGTCATGTTAAGGCTCTGGAGAAAATTTCTACCCATGATTCCCAGGTCAGGATTTATAATCTGGGAACTGGACGTGGATACAGCGTGCTTCAGATGATAGATGCATTCTCAAAGGCATGGGGAAAGCCCATCCCTTATTCCATTAAACCGCGCCGTTCTGGAGATATCGGAGAATGCTTCGCGGATGTTTCCCTTGCGAAAGAAGAACTTGGCTGGGAAGCGGAGCGGGGAATTGATGAAATGTGTAAGGATTCCCTGCGGTGGCAGATTGGTAATCCGGAGGGGTACCGCTGAAAGATGCAATAAATGGAGCACTACTGTGTAAGAATATGTTTTTATTTTTTATATCTAATTACAAGACCGTTTATTCTTAGGATAATAGAGAATGACCGGTCTTTTTTACGTAAACAATAAATTAAATGCTTTGATCACTGCAAAACTAAGCAGATTGCATTGAGACGTGAACTGATATATAATTGTTATATTTACAAAGGATATAGTAACAATGAATTTGAGAGGTATAAAAGTCAGATTTAACGGAGGTCTTAGAATGGATATCTGGACAATGTCATTAAACTATGAAATTAAATAAATTTCAGGAGGTTTTAGATGGCAAAAATATATTGGATAGGTGGTTCACCTTGCAGCGGTAAAAGCACAATAGCAGAGATTATATCGAACAGGTATGGCTTATATTATTTTAAAGTTGATGATTATCTAGAGAAATATGCAAATTATGGATTCTTGTTGAATTTGGAAATATGCAGGAAGCAGAGTATTATGAATCCGGAAGAAATCTGAATGAGAGAAGCCACTTTGCAGTATAAAGAAGAATTGCAGTTTTACGATGAGATATTTGATTTTATCCTACAAGATTTGGAGACAATGTGTGAGGGCAGAGATATTATTACAGAAGGGGCTGCATATTTACCAAATCTCATGAATAAAAGAGGTATACCATGGAATCGATATTTAGCAATAATACCAACAAGAAACTTTCAGATTAATCACTATATGCAGAGAGAATGGATCCATTCTGTGTTAGATGGATGTAGTGACTTCCAGAAGGCCTTTAATAATTGGATGGATAGAGATTGTTTGTTTGCAGAAGAAGTGATTAGGCAATGTGGTGAAAACAGATATCTATCATTCGTTAACGATGGAAAAACAAGTATTAAAGATTTAGTAGAAATGGTTTCAGCTCATTTTAGCCTGGAGGTATAAAATGGGGAAGAAAAAACGAGAACATATTCTCTTTGATCAAAGCTAAGGGTAGAAGTAAGCATGAATATATTTGAAAAAATCAAACAGGAAATAATGGCTGACCCAATGAATGAATCCTACACAAAGATGGGAATATCCCCAATATTTAAAGCCTCTGCAGAAGCACGCATTGCCATAGTAGGGCAGGCACCGGGTCGTAAAGCAGAAGAAACTCAATTGTTTAGGAATGATTTAAGTGGAGATCGATTAAGAGAGTGGCTGGGGATATCCAGAGAGGTATTCTATAATACAAACCGTATCGCTCAATTGCCTATGGATTTCTATTATCCGGGAAAAGCAAAAACTGGTGATGCACCTCCCAGAAAAGGTTTTGCAGAAAAGTGGCATCCACGTTTACTGGAGGAGATGCCAGATATTGAAATCATCATTCTAATCGGCAGCTATTCACAAAAGTATTATTTAAATGTAAGACGTGAGAAAAGTTTAACGGAGACAGTACGAAATTTTCAGAAATATTTACCTGAATATTTTCCATTGGTACATCCTTCACCTTTAAACCTGGGGTGGCTCAAGCAAAATCCGTGGTATGAAGAGGAGGTTTTACCCGTTTTAAAAGAAATTGTTCATAAGAACTTATAAATTTTAATACCTCCAAAGAGTCAGCTTTTCCTTACTAATGGAAGGCTGGCTCTTTTTAAAAACAGTTAGACTTAATAAGGGCAAAAATTCCGGTCCCTCCACCTATAAATAGCACCTCAATTGCGCCCATCCAATGCAGAGTGATGTTGCCGTTCGTTGCTGTAACTGCATAAATAAGGTGGTGCCCTCCCAATAGAATGCAAAGTACAACCGAGATAAGCGAGAGTATTTTTGCATATTCAATGTTACGTCTGATCAGCGTAATGACAATGCCAGTATCAATCCCCGCATTCCATAAAGCGATTTCGGTCTGCCATCCCCGACTCATCCTCCATACCGAAAAAGTTTCTGCCACATCGGGAAAAAACATTTGCCATACAAATGCACCAATTGTCATCAACAAGAATAAAAGCAAATAAAGATACAAATATTTTTCTTTCCTCATCTTTGCTACCTCCTCTGTGATATTCGTAGTTTTTTATTTTTTGAACTCCTGATGAAGGGAGATTAATCACAATAAAATGCTTCGATTGCCTGTGCAAAAAATTCTGCTGCACCTTCCCCATATTCTTCATCGATAGCCTGCTGACATTGTTTGTTTCGGTAGGACTGGGCAATTGCCAGCATCAATCCATCTTCTTCTTTCATCTGGCAAACCTGTTTCATGACGAAACCGTATTCACCGATAATCGCCTTCACTTCAAAAGAATTAAGGTCAGAACCACGTTTTTCCATCAGCTTTTTACGGATTGTGTCCTCTCGTTTTTTATAGCTTTCGGCAACCTCTCTGCTGATTGGATTTTCAAGGGTGGACAAATAAGCGTCTTTCCCGCCATACCATTCAACTACTTTTGCATATCGTTTTTGCATATCTTCTGTGGACACTACTTCAATATAATGCTTTTTCCAATGCTCTATGCTGCCAAATTCATGAATGGCTGTCTGGCGCATTTCCTCCGGCATGCTGTCAAACATAAGCTGAAACATTTTCTCGATCTCTGTTTTGTTGAAAACTGAAAAATCCATTTTGCTGTCTCCTTTCAGAACGTTATCTATGCTGGCAATCAGGCGTTCCATGCGTTCTTTTTTTTCAACCAGCATCTCTCTTTGCAATTGCAGAATCTGATTTCTTTCAAGTGACGGGTTTTTCATGACAGTTTTGATATCTTTTAAAGGTATACCGAACTCACGAAAGAATAAAATCTGTTGTAGAATTTCTAAGGCTCTATCGTCATAAAGCCGATATCCAGCTTCACTTTTGCCTGTGGGCGGAAACAATCCAATTTCGTCATAATAGTGAAGCGTACGCGCGCTGATACCTGTAAGCTCTGAAACTTCCTTTACGGTTCTCATACGATCTGTCCTCCTGCTCTTGATAGGATAACTATACTCCATAACGTTCCGTCAGAGTCAATCAATTTTTTAAATTATTTGTATTTATATGTATATAAGACAGGATAAACAGGAAATCTATCCTTTGTAAGACAGGTAGTGTCTACATAAAGCCAAAAGGAGATCTGTTTATGGAAAGCAAATGCAATACCCAGGAGAAATTTAAGGATCTGCAGAAATTTATTGACAGCATGGAAGACAGGAGAGGAGCGTTAATTGCGGTACTGCACAAGGCTCAACATCTCTATGGATATTTGTCCAATGATGTGATTTTTTTTATTGCTGAAAAGCTTGAGATCCCCAGTGCGAAGGTGTTTGGTGTCATTAGCTTTTACTCCTACTTTACCACAGAGCCAAGAGGTAAATATGTGATCAATGTATGCCTGGGAACCGCGTGCTTTGTAAGAGGTGCCGATGCTATTATGCGGGAATTTGAAAAGATCCTGAATATCAAGGCAGGTGAAACAACGGAAGATAAAAAATTCACATTATCGGGATTACGATGCATTGGCGCCTGTGGACTTGCTCCCGTTGTGATGGTCAATGATAAGGTATATGGAAGGGTTGAACTGAATCAGGTTAAAGCAATCATTGAAGAATATCAGGAGGAAGCGTGATGGCTAAGTTAAAAACAGTAGAAGAACTGAAAAAGATCAGACAGGCAGCGCTTGATCAATTAGACTTACGGTCTACTGCTGAATCCGAGGATAAGGTTTTAGTCCGGGTGGGTATGGCCACCTGCGGGATTGCCAGCGGTGCAAGAACAACCATGAAAGCCATTCTGGATGAAATTGCAAAGCAGGGACTAGCCAATGTCTCCGTGACACAGACTGGCTGTATCGGATATTGTGCCCAGGAACCGGTGGTGGAAGTTATCTCCAAAGGAATGCCGTCTGTCCTGTATGGAAAAGTGGACGAGAACAGAGGACGGGAAATTGTAATTGAGCATATAAAAAATGGCCGACTCCTCCAAAATGCAATTATTAATAAATCATTTGAAAACGTGGAATAAGGAGGAGGGCATATGAGTAACTACAGAATGCATTTACTAGTCTGCGGAGGCACCGGATGTACGGCGTCCGATAGCCTGAAACTGGTAAAGATGCTAAAGGAATCAATAAAAAAGCATGAAATAACCAATGAGGTGGAGGTCGTCGTCACCGGATGCTTTGGCTTTTGTGAGAAAGGTCCGATTTTAAAAGTTTATCCGGATAATGTGTTTTATATCACGGTAAAACCGGAGGATGCAGAGGAAATCATTACGGAGCATGTGATAAAAGGCCGTAAGGTGGAACGTCTTCTGTATGTGGAGCCAAATACAAAAAAACGATTAGAAGGACAAAAATCCATTCCCTTCTATAAAAAGCAAATCCGGATTGCACTTAGGAATTGTGGTTTTATCAACCCGGAAGATATTAATGAATACATTGCGGCAGATGGGTATCAGGCATTGGCAAAATGCTTAACGGAAATGAGTCCGGATGAAGTAATCGATACAGTCGTTCAGTCAGGTCTCAGAGGAAGAGGCGGCGGCGGTTACCCCACCGGCCTCAAATGGAAATATACAAGGCAGAATCAGTCGGATGAAAAATATATTATATGCAATGCAGACGAAGGAGATCCAGGTGCATTTATGGACCGGTCCATACTAGAAGGAGATCCCCACTCGGTTCTTGAAGCGATGGCAATTGCAGGCTATGCCATAGGAGCCCAGTACGGGTATATTTATATCAGAGCGGAATATCCCCTTGCCATCAACCGTCTTGAAATAGCCATAAAGCAGGCAAGGAAACTGGGACTTTTGGGAGAAGATATTTTTTCCACAGGATTCAATTTTGATATCGGATTACGGTACGGCGCCGGTGCATTTGTCTGCGGAGAAGAAACGGCTCTCATCCATTCTGTAGAAGGAAAACGAGGGGAGCCCAGTTCAAAGCCCCCGTTTCCGGCTCAAAGAGGTGTCTGGGATAAACCCTCCTGTGTGAATAATGTAGAGACATTTGCCAATATCCCCCCAATCTTTTTAAAAGGACCTGCCTGGTTTAAAAGTATCGGTACGGAGAAATCGCCAGGTACAAAAGTTTTTGCTCTGGCCGGTAAAGTAAATAATGTGGGCCTTGTGGAAGTGCCTATGGGCATTACCTTACGTGAGGTCATCTATGATATCGGAGGAGGAATAAAGAATAACAAGAAGTTTAAAGCAGTGCAGACCGGCGGCCCATCTGGTGGGTGTATCACGAAAGAAAATTTAGATATCCCCATTGACTATGAGTCACTAAACAGTATCGGTTCCATGATGGGATCTGGCGGAATGATCGTCATGGATGAGGATAACTGCATGGTAGACATTGCAAAGTTCTACCTTGAGTTTACCAAGGATGAGTCCTGTGGAAAATGTACACCCTGCCGGATTGGTAATACAAGAATGCTGGAGATACTTGAAAAGATAACAAAGGGAAATGGTACAGAACAGGATTTAAAAGACTTGGTTGAGTTAGGCGATGTGATTAAAGATACATCCCTTTGCGGACTTGGACAAACTTCCCCCAATCCTGTTCTCAGTACCCTGCATTATTTTCAGGATGAGTATCTGGCTCATGTGAGGGATAAACACTGTCCTGCCGGAGTTTGTCAGGCACTTTTTTCCTTTCATATATTACCGGACAAGTGCGTGGGCTGTACTGCGTGTGCAAGAATCTGTCCGGCTCATTGTATCGAGGGAGAACGTAAAATAGTTCATGTAATTGATCAGTCAAGATGTATCAAATGCAGTGCATGTTATAATACATGTAAATTTAATGCCATAGAAAAAGGGTAAGGGAGGAGGAACTTATGGGTCTGGTTCATGTTACGATAAATAATCAAACGATTGCAGTGGAGGAAGGCACAACGATTCTGGAGGCTGCAAAGAAACTGGATATTCGGATACCCACACTCTGTTACCTTAATCTGGAACATGTAAAAACGGTAAATGGCTCTGCTTCCTGCCGGGTCTGTGTGGTGGAAATCGGGGGAAGGAGAAATCTCGCCCCCTCCTGTGCGACTCCCGTATCAGAGGGCATGGTGGTAAGAACAAACACCTTAAGATGCATTAAGGCAAGAAGACTGGTAGTGGAACTATTATTGTCCAATCATCCCACAGACTGTCTGATCTGTGAAAAGAATCTAAACTGTGAATTACAGTCACTGGCAGCAGAACTGGATATACGACGGATCAAGTTTCATGGAGCGAGGGCAACTCATGAAAAGGATATCTCAAGTAAAGCAATGATCCGAAATATGGATAAATGCATTTTATGCAGAAGATGTGAAACCATGTGCAATGAGGTACAGACGGTCCATGTGTATTCAGCCGTTAACCGGGGATTTGATACGTTTATCGCACCAGCACTTAATTTACCTATGGATAAATCCATCTGTACCTTTTGTGGACAGTGTGTTTCCGTATGTCCCACAGCTGCATTAACGGTTGTAAATGACATCCCCAATGTCTGGGAAGCATTGAATGCGAAAGATAAATTCGTCATCGTTCAGACAGCACCTGCAGTGAGGGTAGCTCTTGGAGAGAAATTTGGTGCAGAGCCAGGAACGGTGGTTACGGGAAAAATGGTGGCTGCTCTTAGAATGATGGGATTTGATAAGGTATTTGACACAGATTTTGCCGCAGATCTTACGATTATGGAAGAAGCGGCGGAATTCATTCACAGGCTGCAGCATGGGGGCAGGCTTCCCATACTCACAAGCTGCTGTCCAGGCTGGGTTAAGTTTTTTGAGCATCAGTTTAATGATCTGCTTGATATTCCATCAACCTGCAAATCCCCCCATGAGATGTTTGGAGTGATAGCGAAAACTTACTATGCAGAAAAGATGGGGATTGATCCTAAAAATATTTTTGTGGTTTCCATAATGCCCTGCCTGGCAAAAAAGTATGAAGCTGCCAGACCAGAGCTTATGCATGATGATATGCAGGATGTGGATGCAGTATTAACGACAAGAGAATTGGGTGATATGTTAAAAGAGGCAAATATTGACCTGATGAATTTAAAGGATGAAGAATTTGACGAACCATTGGGAGAATCTACTGGTGCATCAGTTATATTTGGAACAACCGGTGGCGTTATCGAGGCAGCCTTGCGGACCACATACGAATGGCTTACCAATGAAACTCTTGAAGAAGTAGAGTTCCATGAACTCAGGGGCTTCGAGGGAATCAGGGAAGCTGTGGTGAAGATCAATGACCAGGATATCAATATTGCGGTTGCCCATGGTCTTGGAAATGCAAGAAAGCTTCTGGAAGATATAAGAGCCGGTAAATCCCATTACCATGCCATTGAGATCATGGCTTGTCCTGGAGGCTGTATCGGAGGCGGTGGTCAGCCTTACCATTTTGGAAACTTTGATGTTCTGAAAAAACGAATGGAAGGAATATATAAAGAAGATAAAAGCAAAAAATATAGAAAATCACATGAAAATCCGGCAATTAAAAAACTCTATGAGGAGTATCTGGGTGAGCCCAATGGAGAAAAGGCACATGAACTTCTCCATACCCATTATGTGAAACGAGAAAAAATGTAATCGGTGAATCAGTAAGCCACAGACGTAAATGTTTGTGGCTTACGTATATTTAGAATTATATCTTTTTTGGTAATATAATTACCTTACCAGTGTCGCCGTAAACCCAAACCTCATCCCCATCCTCCAGCAGATCGGTGGCATTCCCAATTCCAAGCACTGCAGGAATGTTATATTCTCTGGCAACAATTGCGCTATGGGAGAGAGGACCGCCAGTATCAGAGATAACCGCCGAAGCAAGAACAAACAGGGGAGTCCAGGAGGGATCTGTATAGCGGCAGAGCAGTATGTCGCCGGACTGCATTTTATCAAATTCCTGCTGAGTCAGTATTTTCCGTACCCGGCCCCGGCAGCGTCCGCCATTTCCGGAAACACCGGACAGAGTATTCTGGTGACCTGCTTTTGTACCAACGGAAAAGCCAGACCATAGTATTTCATTTTTCTGACGGTTGCTTTTTCTAACAGAAATCAATTCTTTCAGATCTGCTATGTTACCCGGTAATTCATAGACCTCATCTAAGGTGAGATATCGGATATCTTCCGCCTGTTCAAACAACTGGGGGAAGCGCTTTGCCAGTTCAAATGCAGCCCTGCGGGCAAGACCGTAGCACATTTCGATCATATAAAGGCTTTCTTCCCGATTTACGTGATAGGCCCTTATTTCTTCAATTTTTGTTCTTAACCGGTCCGCTTTCTTTTTACCAAAAGTAGTTGTGATTTTTGTCATTATGTTTTGAAATTTGACGGGTGAGTCATCGTTTCTGCCGGAGCTTTGCAGCACCTTCAGCATGGAAAACAGAGAATCCAAATTTTCAAACCAGGATACAGAACCAAAGGCACAATAGCTGCTGCTTGATTTCCAACCGAATTCATTTAAGAAATCTTGTAATTTTGCTTTAAAATCAGGCTGATTCTCCAGAAAATCCTCAATCGCCTGGGGATTGGTTCTGTCCAGTTCCATAAATAACTGCTCCAGCCCGGGGGTACTTTGAATGTAAGTGGATAGTTTTTTTAGTTTCAGGTTTAAATCCCACGTTTTATAAGAAAGATTACTCAGCAAATCATATTCACTCATATTTTTGTCTATCTTTTTCAAGTCATGATGAATTAATTTTGATACTGCCACAGATGGAAAGATGTTGTAACGGAAACGGGTGTAAGCAAGTTTCTCAGACAATTTCATCAGTTCCATTATCTGGCGGATCAATTCTTTGGCTGGTAATACAGAAAGATCCGTTCTCTGTTTCGAGAACAATTCCTCCCTTATATTATGGAAAGAATCGTCTGTTCTGGCTGAGTTGGTGGAATAGTCGGTAAAACTGCTCAGCAGGAGCGGGATTTTTAACACCTTAGGTGAGATATGTATTTTCCCCGCAGACAGGGAAAGCAATCCATTATCAGCCATGGTCAGCTCACTTTCCGCGGAAATGCCCAGCTCATGAAATACTTTATTTTTGGCTTCATCCACTATCAGGCATGGTTTCACATCAAGGGGGTAGAGTGGGGTGGGGAAGTGTTCGATCCAGTTGTTTAATACGGCCCGCTGAGATTTTGTAAGCTGGATGTCGGTGCTGTTTTTTACCTTCAGCGTGGTGATTGGCCGAGCCTGCAGCAGATATAACCTGTTTTGGGAGATGGCCCATTCCATATCCTGGGGGCACTGAAAGTGCTGCTCTGTTTTTCTTCCCAGTTCAAATATTTCAATTGCCTGTTTATCCGTTAAACTAAATTCCTTCTGTTGCTGCGAGGAGGTTACTCTTTCTTTGGTTCCTTCTGCACTGTAGCAGACCAGAACCTTTTTATCACCTAATCGTTTCTCTACTATCTGCCTGTGGTTTCTGTCGTAGACATAGATGTCAGGAGTCACTTTCCCGGATACAATGGATTCGCCCAGTCCCCATGAGGCATTGAGCATCATCCTGCTTTTATTTTTACTAATGGGGTCAATTGTAAAAAGCACACCGGATATCTCACTGTTCACCATGCGCTGAACCACTACCGATAACGAAATCTTTCCAGTATCGAAGTTCGTCTGCTTCCGGTAGGCTGTCGCCCTTGATGAGAAGAGTGATGCGAAACATTTTCTGACGGAAAGATAAAGCTGATCCAGTCCCTCTATGTTAAGATAAGTTTCCTGCTGTCCGGCAAAGCTTGCTTCCGGCAGGTCCTCGGCTGTAGCAGAGGAACGGACCGCAACTTTTGAATTGAGCCCCAAAGCATGATAGTAGTCTGCGATTTCATCCTCCAGTTCCTTCCATAGCTGACCTTTTGCAACCTCCTCACTGGTAAGGCTGTTACCAGATGGGGGAGAATCAAATCCATTGCGTTTCATAAACTCATCAAACGCATGGCTGGTAATGCTAAACCCTTCGGGAACTGGAAAACCTGCGTTAAACAGCTCACCCAGATTCGCACCTTTACCGCCAGCAGCCAAGATGTCTTCCTTTCCTATTTCACTGAATTTCATAACATATTTCATAGATAAGGCCCCCTTTTTCTGGATTATAGCACCAGTCTGTGAAAATATCAAATAAAATTCATAGCTTTAATAAAAAATATCAAATAAGCTCAAGAATTAAAATTTGTATTTTTTCATACCAGTAAGAAAAACCCTCGCCAATCATCTCTTTCTGCATGCATAAAACAGCCAATGTGGCTACGGCGGAAGCAATCTCTTCATCGGAAGCTTTTAGAAAATACCCCTTGCCAGCCCAGATATGTCTCAGTTTTTTGATAAAGTCCAGATTATCCTGTGAGGCGTATGTGTCATTGTTCCAGACCATTGATTCTAAAAGACCGCTGTACTCACTGGTGTAAAATTTGTTTGTAGAGGTTTTTTTCAGAAAAACATTTGCCAGATCCGTGAAAAACCCCTGTGGTGTCTGATTTTCCTCATCAATGATTGTCAGAATTTTCTGCCGTATTCTGTCCGTCTCATCCCGCAGGATTTCTTCGTAAAGAGCCTCTTTGTCTTTGTAAAAGGTGTAAAAACCTCCCATGGAAATCCCGGCCTTTTTGGTGATTTCCTGTATTTTGCAACTTTTAAACCCTTCCTCCATAAACATGATAGAAGCGATATTCTTTATTTTTTTCTTTAATTCTTCCCGTTCTTCCTCCGTGTAAGATCGTCCCAAGATGACTGCCCCCTTTCGCTGCGTGTAAATCTATATTAACTTGCTGCCATTAATTCGTCAATGTCAGATTTTGCAATGCTTATTAACCATTGCATCTACTGATTCACGCGAAAGTGGGTAAGCCAACGCTTTACCCACTCTTTCCAAATTCATATATTGATTAATTAAAAAATCGTTATATAAGGCTTTTAACAAATTCTACAGGGTACATGGTTCTTTCCGCAGTTTCTTCAACGCTAAGTCCTTGTGATAAAAAACGTTTTGCGACACGTTCCATGCTTTCAGCCACTTCAACTATAAATTTATCATAGTCATAAAATCTAAAAACCCGCTGTCCCCACGGATATTCTTTCGCCTTGTGAATAAATTCAATTCCTTCTGTACTGCTGATTTTATTCTGCCAGTAATCCAAATCCTCCACTTCAAAGTAAAGCTGAAAGTTGTTTGGCTGTGTCTTGCCGGGCAAATCTGCACCAACAAGTTCCGGGTAATTAGATTGCAGGGAAAATCCGCCAAAAGCCACATGCACTCCCAAATCCATTATAACCTTTTGCTCCATTACAGTTTCATAAAATTGCTTTGCTCTCTCCATATCAGATACAGCAATCAAAGTACCTTGATATTGCATATGATCACTCCTTTTTCGTTTTACTAAATTATATATCAGAATTTAGCAATCTCGCTGTAAAAATCGGACATATTATCCCGGTACTCCTGAGGAGTAATACCACAAATGGCCTTAAAATCATGGATGAAGTGAGGCATATCATAAAAACCAGTTTCCATAAAAACCTGGGTTAAGCCATAGTCATGACGCTGTAATAGCCGGATAGACCTGTTTACACGTACAAGGCGGGAGAATGATTTTATTCCCACCCCCATATATTCGTCAAAAAGCCGTCCTAAATGGCGTTCGCTATAAAAAACATTCTGCGAGAGCTCTTTTACTGTAAAAGTCCCGCCACTATTAATAATTAAATTACTTGCCTGGGAAAATTCCTGGCGATAAAAGGCATCTTTTAGATGTGCAAGAAACAGCCGGTCCATTTTCATAATTAGTTCTTGAATACTTAACGATGTTTCCAGTTCATTTGCCATAAGGCGGTTCATGGAGGAATTGACATCTTCAAAGTCAAGGACACAATCTGTTATTTCTTTTTGCGGCATTCCGCTAAAAGCATAATATCCAGCCGGCTGAAACTCTACAATAAATAAAAGGCTGAAATTATTGGCTGACTTGCCAATAAAGGAAGGTTTCGTAATGGGTCCAAACAAGTTGCCGTAGATATGGCTGTCAGTACATGATAGCACAAGTGTAGCGCTCCCGTGAGGCATAACAGCGTAATTATCTGACATCATACCGATACCTGGAAAAGTAATAGTGTAATTAGAAATGAAATTTCTAAGCTCTGAATGTGGTTGAATATAAATAAAATCAATGCCTCGAATTAGTACACGGCTATTATTCATATAGTTTCGAATTGAATTTTTCTTAAGCATGACATTACCACCTTCCTGTTTTCATTTTACTAAATAAACTTTTATTAAACAAGGAGTTATAAGTTAAATGTCTTTCTGAACTGGCTTGGAGTTATTCCGTGGACTTCCTGAAATGCTGCGGTGAATTTTGATGGATTTTTATAACCGCACAGCTCTGCAATATGATGGATACTCAAATGATCAGAGGAGAGAAGCTGCATTGCCCGCTTCATTTTTTCCCTTCTGATATAATCATAAAGAGGAATATGATACGTGTTTTTAAAGCTGAGGCGAAGTTTGCTTTCACTCATATCTGCAATCTTTGTCAGTTCGCTCATAGAGGGGACATCCAGAATGTCATCGTCTAGTTTTTGCTTCACAGCATACATTTTTTTCTCATTTTCCCATGTTACATAATTCCGTCTGTTACTTCTTCGATCAGGAATAAAAGGATAATTACGTGCAATGGAACCAAGAAGGTGAATCACCATGCCCTCAAATGCAAAGGGCGGCATATCTCCATTTCTGATTGCCCAGCGGATCTGCTCAAAAATGAGCATTGTACCCGGGGTATTCAGATGCTCTGTTTCCCATAATTTTGCATCCGAAATGCTGATTTTAGGCGCATCGGCTCTTGCCTGCAGGAAAGGATCTAAAAAGTCCTGGTAGATTAAAATGCTGGTAAAACAGGCATGGACATCCTTAGGGAAGGTAAACTGAAACGCCTTTTGAGGGTTTATTATTTTATGGCAAATAGGGGTAAATGTAGTCGCAGCTTTTCCCTGCTGAGAATAAATAATATCACCGCAATCAATGCAAAAAAGCCAGAGACAGGGTTCTTTGATATCAATTTTATGAACAATGGTCTGATTGGGCGTAAACCACGCACTGGAGACATAAAGTCCCTGGGCAGGGGAGACTTCCACAATCCAGCCGTTTGACCAATGGGGCGGAAAATAATGCCCAGTACCCGGTCCGTAAGGGGTTTGACGGAGGTTATATTTTTTTGCCATGGAACCCCAGGATGCATCATCATATCTGTTCATTTAAAAGTCTCCTTTCTTCGTGAGTTATTAAAAGTATACTGGAAACAAGAGTTTAATGCAATTGAAAGTACTCCATTTTGTTTTAATTATGATCCAACCATAAAACAGAAAGGAAGGAAAGTGAGCCAAAAATACATATAAACACAGAGCTTTTAGAGTTTTAATAAGAATGGAACTTCCTTATCTTGGAATACGGCTATATTGACGATTATTTTTTATTATGCTAGTATTTATTAGGTTAGTCTAAACTAACAAAAAAAACTCAATTTGTCATGATACAGACATAAAAAGTATAGGAGAATGGATATGAAAAAAAGAGGGCTGTTACTATGCTCCATGATGTTATTATTTGTTTTAGCAGGATGTGGAAATGCAGAAATAGCAAAGAATAAAGGGACAGATATCAATAAAATTGATACGGTTATGGGAGAAATTGAAGTGCCCCAAAAGCCGGAACGTGTGGTAGTGAATTGGTATATCGGCGATGCCTTTTCTCTGGATTTAAATGTGGTGGGTTATTCAGCCTGGGCACAGGAGACCATGCCATTTTATGATAAGTTTTCAACATCTGCAGAATTGGAAAATTGGGCTGCGGAGGATATTATGGCGGTAGAGCCAGATTTGATTATTACATATAACACAGCGGATTTTGAGAATTTTAATAAAATTGCACCAGTTTTAGTGATTCCCGAAGGAGAGGTAACTTCGGCAGAACGGCTGAGAATGATTGGAAAAGCCACAGGAAAGGAAAAGGAAGCAGAGGCACTGATCACAACATTTGATAAAAAGCTTGCGGCGGCAAAGGCAGAACTTCAAAATGAAAAATATGAGGGAAAGACCTTTAGTATTATGGAAGACTGGGGATCTACCGGCGAGTGGAGTGGTGTAGCATATGAAACCGGCTCCAGAGGCGGCACCCTGGTTTATGACTATCTTGGGTTGAAAATGCCTGAAAAACTGGAACAGCTGATTGCCAAAACAGGAGAAAACAGAGCAACACTCAGTTATGAGGTCGCTCATGAATATTTCGGTGATTATATCTTGTGGTTCCAGCAGGAGGGGAAGGAATCCGAATATGCAAAGTCTGATATCTGGAAAAGCATACCTGCTGTTTTGGAAGGCAGAGTGGCAGAGATTCCGGGAGAGAAACTTGGATTGTTTTACTATGATGATATCGCCAGTTTAACTGCACAGCTGGACTATGCCATTGATGCCATCAAAAAAATATCGGAGTAACCATATAGAAGGAGAAATCTGCATGTTAAAGTTCAAAAACAAAGGTGCATTATTACTGGCCTTTGCCATAGGCATTTCTGTCTCAGGCTGCGGTTCAAAGCCAGCGAAAACAGCAGCGGAGGGATCGGCAGAAATCAGAGTAATCAGTACAGAGCAGGGGGAGATAGAAATACCCGCTGATCCCAAAAGAGTCATTGTGACATATTGCGTGGGGGATGCCCTGGCTCTTGGAATTACGCCTGTAGCAACCTATGATGCAGCTGGCACGGCTTATGCAAAAGAATTGGAAGGAGTGCCTGTTTTGGGGAATTTCGAAGCAGAACAGTTAATCTCTTACGAGCCGGATTTACTGATTGTTGCTAATCAGGAACAATATGATATTGCTTCTAAAATAGCTCCCACAATTTTGCTTCCATTTACAGCGCTGTCCA
>SVDT01000070.1 GCA_015057775.1 Paenibacillaceae bacterium
CTGCAAAAGACACTTCAAGTCTGGTAGCAGATACCATTACAGCAGTTGAAAAGGGAACAGGAGTTGCTTCTTCAACAGGAGAGACCTTAAACAGCATTCTGATGGAGACAAGAAATATGGTAACAGCCATTGAAAAGTCTGCCAACGAACTGCAGGAGCAGAGTGATAAAGTAACTCAGGTAACAGTTGGAATTGAACAGATTTCTTCTGTAGTACAGAGTAACTCCGCTACAGCAGAAGAAAGTGCTGCAGCCAGTGAGGAGCTTTCCGGTCAGGCAGAGAATTTACGGGAGTTAATGAGTAAGTTCCGTCTTCACTAATAAATAACAGGAAATAATTCCATAATAACCGCAAAGTTACGTCGTGTCTGAACTACGTATCTTTGCGGTTTCGTTTTGGCTGTCAGCTGTTAGAAAACGGCAGGTGCACAAACCGTCCAAATCTGCTATAATGATAAAAGCGGAAAACTTTTAGAGGTATTTTGACAGTGTGAAAGGGGAAATTCGGTGAAAGTGGGACGGTGGGGATCAAAAAAGCTGCATGAGAAGTGGCTTTCTTTTACGTTAAAGCAGAAGATTAAGACAATCGCAGCCATGGTTATTCTGATCGTGGCACTTTCCATTATATTTAATATTGTAATACTTGACTTTGCGCTAAATGGTTTTAATCAGATTCTTGAGGATAATTCCAGATGCCATGACTATCAGGCAGCTATGGAGGAGGAAACAAGGGCATTTAAAGATTATGTAAAGGACCGTTCAGACGAGAGGAGGATATTATTTGAAACAGCCTGTGCCCGGACAGAACGCAGTGTTTTAGAACTGCCTTTTGATTATGACCGGGTGGGGGCCGAGCGCTATTCCGTAACCTGGTCCATTCGGAATGGTTATGAAAATTACAGTAAGTGGAGAGATTTATTCCTTTTAGGGAAGGATAAAAACGGTTTTTCCATAACCCAGTATATTAATGAACTGTACCGGATCTATCGAATGCAGGATTATCTTTCGGACTACGGCAAACGCCTAGTACAGAGTACACTTAGAGAAGGCTCCGATGCCTATCATACGAAAGTACCCATTTTATACCGGTTTCCGGTCATAATTCTGGTACTTGCAGTGTTTAGCATCAGCGGAACCTTTTATGTAAGCCGTATGATGCACCGTGATATGGTGGTTCCGGTGGTGCGTCTGGCGTGTATTTCCAGAAAAATTGCGGGAAATGATTTCAGCAATGAGGATGTAGAAATTGATAATCAGGATGAAATTGGAGAACTGGTCCGTGCCTTTAATAAGATGAAGCACTCCACCAGTCAGTATATTACCACATTAAAAGAGAAAAATGAAATGGCAGATCTTCTTCACAAGGAAGAGATTGAGAAAATGGAGATCGAAAAAAGACTGGATGCAACCAAGCTTGAGCTGTTAAAAAATCAGATTAATCCCCATTTTCTGTTTAATACTTTAAACATGATTTCCTGTATGGCAAAGCTGGAGGATGCAGGGACAACGGAGCGTATGATTGAATGCCTGGGCAATTTATTCCGTTATAACTTAAAAACACCGGAATCGGAGGTGCTCTTAAAAAAGGAGCTTCAGGTAGTGAGTGACTATATGTATTTACAGCAGATGCGGTTTGGCACCAGGCTCCATTACGATATCCAGTGTCTGGTGGACAGCAGCCGGATTATGATTCCTACCTTTACGCTTCAGCCTCTTGTTGAGAATGCAGTGGTCCACGGCATTTCAAAAAAGGAAGAAGGAGGAAATATAAGGATCCGGATCTGGGAAAAAAATCAGAAAATTATGATATCCGTTGCAGATACCGGGGTGGGAATGAGTGAGGAGAGTCTAGGAGAATTAAGAGAAGCCCTGGCAAATCATTCTACTTCAAGAGTAGGAATCGGAGCTGGAAACATTTACCAGAGAATTCATCGTATGTACGATGGAGGGGATTTTCAGATATACAGCAGACAGGGACATGGAACGGCGGTCCTGCTTACCATACCAGTCAGACTGTGACAGAGGGAGCTTATATGTATCGGGTACTGATTGCAGATGATGAATTAATAGAAAGAAAGGTGCTTTATAAAACCCTGACAAGGGAGCTGGGAGACCAGTGTAGAATCTGGCAGGCGGCAAATGGAAGAGAGGCACTGGAATTATTTGATGAGCATGACATCCAGATTGCGGTGCTGGACATCGAAATGCCGGGGATCAACGGCATTGAGGCGGCGGCGGAGATGCGGCGGCGCAAAAGTTCCTGCAGTATTATTTTTCTGACCGCTTTTGATGATTTTTCTTACGCCAAGAAGGCCATTGGAATCCGGGTTCTTGACTATTTATTAAAGCCCTGCAAGGAAGAGGAATTAGTTGGAGTGCTTGATGAAGCCATGCGTCTGGCTGATAAGGCTCTGCTGGAAGAAAAGGGGGAGGAAGTACAGACAATCATGGAGCCTGTATTTAAACCCTCTTCGGAACTGAACACAGGGGACGGGCAGGTAAGGCTTCATAAAGTTGCAGAGGCGATACGGCAATACATGGAGGAAAACTATGTCAGGGACTTATCTATGCAGGATGTGGCAAGGGTGATGAATTATTCAGAAGCATATTTTTGTAAACTGTTTAAACAATGTTTCGATAAAAATTTTACAACATATCTTACGGAATGCAGAGTAGAAGCTGCAAAAAGGCTTTTGACAGAGCCCATGGTCAATGTAAAGGAGATTGGAGAAGCTGTAGGATATAATGATTCCAATTACTTTGCAAAGGTATTTAAGAGGGTTACCGGTATCAGCCCGACAGAATACCGTATGAGCATATTCAACAGAAAATAGGGGCGAATATTGTTGAATATATAAAATTTTAACCGATTCCTTGCGAAAAGCTGCCGGATATAATAAAATATGTTAATAGGATGTTAAGAAGAGACAGAATTCTATTATGACAGCGTTAAGGAAGGACGGGGTTTATGAGAAGGGAACTACCAGGTGTATTGCTGGGTGTTATTATGGCAGTAGTTCTTTCTGGCTGCATAGGACCGGAACAGCCAGTTACGAATGGGGATTCAGATATAAATCAGGGTACATCAGCAGTGGAAGCACCAGGAAAAGGAATGTGGGAAACCCCTGAATACGTATTTACTTATGCGGAAAACCAGGCAGAAGACTATCCAACAACCCAGGGAGCATATAAATTTGCAGAACTGATCAGTCAGAAAACCAATGGAAGAATTTTAATCAATGTCCAGGCAGGCGGGGTATTGGGAGATGAAAAGTCAGTATGTGAGCAGCTGCAGTTTGGTGGCATTGATTTTATGAGAATGTCCTTGTCTCCACTGGCAGAGTTTGTTCCAAAGCTAAACGTACTGCAGCTTCCCTATCTTTATCGGGATGCGGACCACATGTGGCAGGTGCTTGACGGAGCCATTGGAAAGGATTTCATGAATTCCTTTGAAGGTTCCAATCTGGTGCCTTTATCCTGGTATGATGCCGGTGCCAGAAATTTTTATAATTCCGTCCACCCCATCAGGAAGCTGGAAGATATGAAAGGACTTAAAATCCGTGTCCAGGAATCAGAGATGATGATTGGGATGGTGGAAGCACTGGGAGCAAGTCCTGCACCTATGTCTTATGCTGAAGTTTATTCCGCTCTGCAGACCGGAGTAATTAACGGTGCGGAAAATAACTGGCCTTCCTATGAATCCACCAGTCATTATGAAGTGGCAAAGTATTACACCATTGACGAACATAACCGCGTACCAGAACTTCAGCTTTGCTCACAGCCTACCTGGGACAAACTTTCTTCGGCGGATCAGGAGATAATTAAAGAGTGTGCACTGGAGTCGGCAGAGTATGAAAGAAGGCTGTGGTCAGAACGTGAAAAAAAATCGGAGGAAAAGGTCCGCCAGGCAGGGTGTCAGATTATAGAGCTGTCGCCGGGCGAGAAGCAGAAATTTCAGGATGCAGTAAAGCCTATGTATGAAAAGTACTGCAGTGATTATATGGATATTGTGGATGCAATTATAGATACTGGAAAATAAGAATGACCCAGCCGGATGTTTTTTGAATATCCGGCTGGGCTTTCCTTTTGGGAATCACTGCTTTTTATCTTTCACCTTTGCTTTGGGAAGATAGGGGTAGAGATCCTGGTATGCTTCCCGTTCTTCATCTGAGGCCGGTTCTGCCGGTATCAGTCCGGTTAAATCTGTGGTGGAACAGGCCTGAATATCAATGTCATAGTTGTTTTTTGCAGTGACCCGTTCCGCCTTCCCGGCAGAGTCTTTATTTTTATCTGATTTCATATCAAGTCTCCTTTCCTTGTGATTGTTAATCCCTTTTTAGTGTGAGAAAATCTACTGTAAATATTCATGGTTTCGTAAAGTATCCATTGGCGTTATAATATTGACCAAACGTTATTAAATAAGGGCGATTTGTCCGTAAATAGATTTACAGGGGGATAATTTATGAAAATTGCCTTTTTAATTGATCAAAGGGTTAAAATGATTGTCGAAGGAACGGAGTATAATATGATTTTATTATATCCCGAAAAGCAGGAGAATCCCAATAAGCTTTTAAAATATACTGCTTTTTTTAATGGAAAACCTTATGTTTTCAATATGAGGGAGATTTTGTATCTGGAATCCTATTATCGAAAGACAAGCATTGTGTTAAAAAACGAAAAAATGCGGATTAAGGCAAGGCTGAATGAAGAGGAAGGAAAACTTCCCAAAGACTGGTTCACCCGTATCAGCCGCCATGATATCATCAATATGCAGCATATTAAGACTGTAAAGGGAGATGAGGTTGAAATGGTCAATGGAGATATTTTGTATATCAGCCATAGCAGAAGAAAAGAATTTGGTAAGAATTACAGAGCTTATTTAACATTAAATGATAGATTGATTTAAAACGGAAAACGCCATGATAATGGCAAAAAGTGCACACCCCATTGTCAGGAGCGTAGTCAGGTGCTATTGTTAATGCAATGCAAATATTTCCAAGATCGGCAGTTCCTATCTAATTCGATTCTATTATTCGTAATCCAATTGCAGACAGCGAAACTTCAGCCGATTTCGCTGTCTGCTTTTCTTTGCTTATGTTACCGGCATATCTTTGGAAAATTCTTCTAAAATGCGAAGCCGCCTGTAGATCCTTCTGAAAATCAGGACAGATAAGAAAAGAAATACAGTACCTGCGGCGAACAAAATCCGGCTTATGATAAAAGCTCTGGGCTGGATCAAGAAAGGGGATCCCATTGCCTTTATTTCTTCTTCACTATATCCAGCATCTGTTAAGTATCTATGAAAATATGGAATCAGTTTTTTCTTCATCGGGATGATCTCACCGTCAATAAATATTTCCATCCTTGGTTTTTGACCGCCCTTTAAAAACGCATAAGTTTCATCAGTCAGTATGTCAAAAGATACATTCTGGTCATGGTCTGTTTTAAGACCCAGATAACCGCCGTAAAAAGGAATGATATAATAATTTCCAGAGTTCTTCTTTGGAACGATGATTCCCTCACTGTTTTTTTTATAAGTGGTATCAGAGGCGAAATAGTCCAGTGCATAGACGACATTACCCTCAACATGACTCCCGATTTTGATTTCTCTTCCATCAAGAAGATCTTCAAAGGTGACGGGAGGGAGAAATGATGTAATAAAGCCAGAGAAAGAGAGCAGGATGAGAATCATGCCTGCTGTAAATAATATTAAAATACTGCCGTTAATAGACTGCATTATCTTATTCATTGGTTCATAAACTCCTTCTCCATAAGTTTATACAATGTCATGGTAACAAAAGCGACAATAAATGTCAAGAAATATAAATATATGAAACCAAAAAAATAAATATCTGTTTTTATGAAACGTTTAATATTTCTATATTGACAATTAATTAAAAATCTGAGTTAATAAATAAAAAGATCTCTGGAGGAAATAATGGCGACAATTAAAGAGCTGGCAAAATGCTGCGGCGTATCAGTGGCTACAGTTTCCAATATTTTGAATAACAAACCTGGTGCCAGTGATAAAACCAGGAAGCTGGTTTTGGAAATGGCAGAACAGCTAAATTATACGCCCAATATTGTAGCAAAAAATTTAAAGATGCAGAAAACCAGAAGCATCGGCGTAATTGCGGAAGATATGACTATATTCAGCATACCGGATATTATTGACGGAATCACGGATTATTGTCAGAAGCAGGAATACCAGATTCTGTTAACTAATTTAAGACTGTTTAAAAAATATAATGATACTTATTATAACAAAGACGATTATTATGAGCTGGTCAGGCAGGAAATTAAAAAACTGATGGAAAAGCAGGTAGAGGGAATTATCTACGTGGCTGCTCATGAGCGTGTAATTCATTGTATTCCGGATAACCTGCCTATCCCTGCAGTTATGGCATACGGGTATTCCAAAAGCAGGAAGATCCCTTCTGTAGTCGTAGATGATGTCAGTGGAGCGGCTGCTATCGTAACCTATCTACTGGATCAGGGTCACAAAAAGGTGGGGGTCATAACCGGAAAGCCGGACAGTCTTCATGCCCAGGCCAGGCTGGTAGGATATCAGCAGGTTTTATTCCAGAATAAAATTCTTTACGATCCGGGTCTTGTGGCAGAGGGGGACTGGACAAGAGAGTCCGGATACCGCTGCGCCGCCGAACTTCTAGAAAAAGGAGTTACTGCCATATTTGCAATGAATGATCTGATGGCAGGCGGGGTTTACGACAGAGTGGAGGAATTAAAACAGACCATAGGCAATGAAATCTCCGTTGCCGGATATGATGACAGAGAACTTTCCGGATACTACCATCCTCCTCTGACAACGGTCAGTCTGCCGCTCCATGATATTGGATATAAGGCCAGCGAGTGGATGATAGAACTGTTAAATGGGGGAGAGCTGGAACATACAGAGGAGAATGTTTGTGCAGTGGAATGCATGCTTCTGATCCGGAAGTCAGTAAAGAATATCAATTAGAATTTAAGTATTTATTAGAACGTTTATCTGTCGTTAACACAGCTGGACGTTCTTTTTTTGCGTTGGAAAGAAAATTCGACAGAATTAAACAAGAAATTATATAAAATTACATAGTTAAACGATTTAAATTTACCTATAAATTATGCAAAAATACTTTACATTACCCTTTTCATGTGTTAGTATGCAATCATATATATGAATTTTAGTGAAAATCGAGCATCGTGAACAGAGATAAACACAAAAAAGGCCGGATTATTCAAAAAACATATGAAACGTTTAATAAACCGGCAGTACCTCCCTGGGGGGAGTTTTTTAGAATCATGCAGATGGCAGAATCTGTGTTGATAAGAAAGAATTAAAAAGGAGGATTCATTCATGAAAAAAAGAGTATTGGGGGCTCTTGCATGTGCAGCCATGGCAGTGATTCTGGCAGCAGGCTGTAGCACTAAGGGCAGCTCGGGTGAAGCAGGAAGCAAAGGAGCCTCTGCTGGAAAAAAGTCAATGGAGGTAGCAGGCAGCGATGTTACCACCATAAATGTATGGACATTTATTGAACTGCATCAGGATTTTTACGTCAACATGGCTGAAAAATGGAATCAGGCACACCCTGATAAAAAGGTGAAGCTGGTGTTAAGCAATATGCCATACGATGACATGCATAATAAGCTGTCTCTTGCATTGGAGTCTGGAGAAGGGGCACCTGATGTGGTGGACATTGAGCTTGGTAAGTTTCCGGCCTTCATGGTTGGCAAGATCGGATTAATGGAACTAAATGATGTGATTGATCCTTACCGCGATAATATTGTAAAATCCCGTCTTGGAATCTATTCCAAAGATGGAAAGGAATATGGTCTTCCCACCCATGTAGGCACTACGGTGGCATTTTACAATGAAAAGCTGTTAAAAGACGCAGGAATTAATTATGAGGACATCAAGACCTGGGATCAGTTTAAAGAGGCCGGAGTGAAATATCACGAAGCCACTGGAAAGTATTTCTCCTGTGTGGAGACATCGGCTTCCTGGATGGTTAACCTGATGCTGGCTCAAAAAGGCGGAGATTACGTTGATGAGAAAGGGAATTTAAACTTAAACAGCAAGGAACTGACAGAAGTTTTGGAATACATAAAAGGAATGCAGGAAACTGGAGCTTTTGCAACTGTTCCGGGAGGACAGCCGGATAATGAAGAGGCTTATCCTTCTTACAATACGGGAGAGTATGCCGTGCAGATCATGCCGTTCTGGCAGACATCCAGATTTGTAAACTACATGAAAGATTTAAAGAAGCAGGTTGCCATCTCAACCGTGCCTGTCTGGAATGAGAATGATAAAGAGGTAGCAACCATCGGCGGAGGCGGTACAGGAACCGCAATTATAAAATCAGGCAAGAATGCAAAACTGGCTGCTGAAGTCATGGCTTATATCAAACTTTCCGAGGATTCCAACCGTGAAGTATGGAATGTGCTTGGATTTGATCCTGTTAATACGGCAGTGTGGACCGATAAGTCCCTGACCCAGAATCCCGATAACCAGTTCATTCAGTTTTTCACCAATTACCCTTTTGATACTCTTTTAAAAACAAAGGACAGCATCGGACTTTTAAGAGCGTATACCAATGAGAAGTATCCTTCTATCAACAATGAATTGTGTACTGTAACCTTAAACAGTATTTTTGAGGATGGTAAGGATGTAAAAGAAGTCCTTGATTCTTCCCAGGAAACCTTAAAAAATGAATTTAAAAAATAAGATCAGGAACGCCGCAGGGAGTGATATCCCTGCGGCTGCTGTGTAGAAATCATTACTGGAAGGAGGACAAAATGAAGAAATTCTTCTATTCGAAAAAAATAGCTCCTTATGTATTCATCTGCCCTTTTGTGATAACCGTGCTGTTGTTCTGGTTAGTTCCTATCTGCAACGGGGTACTTTTAAGTTTTCAGGATGTATTAAAAAATAAATGGGTAGGCTTTGATAATTATTCCAGACTTCTAACGGATAAAATATTTAGAAAAGCTTTATGGAACAGTTTTAAATACATGACCGGAACACTGATTTTACTGATCCCATTTCCCCTGCTGTTTGCAACCATGTTAAACAGCAGGTGGATTAAAAAGACGGAGTTTTTTAAGTCTGTGTATTTTATACCGGCTCTTACCTCCGTTGTAGTTGCAGGTACCATATTCCGGCTGATGTTTGGAGAATCTGGGACCTCACTGTTTAATCAGGTGCTGGGAATGCTGGGAGTTAGTCCGGTTAAATGGTTAAAAGGGGCAGGCACAAGCTTTTTGCCCTTCTTCTCCTGGCTTGCTGGAGATGGACCGGCGTAAATATTTTATATTTTCTGGCAGGCTTACAGAGCATACCAACGGATCTATATGAAGCAGCTTCCATAGACGGTGCGTCCGGCTGGCAGCAGTTTATTAAAATCTCGGTTCCCCTTGTAAAGCCTACCACCGTCTATGTGCTTACCATCAGCATCTATGCCGGTCTTTCCATGTTCTTAGAGAGCAATATGCTGTTTAAAGGAAACAATTCTCCCAATAACATCGGGCTTACAATCGTGGGATATTTATACAGACAGGGAGTGGAAAAACGGGCGCTGGGTTATGCATGCGCAGTTGGTCTTATTTTACTTCTTGTAGTTATGATTGTGAACTTAATTCAGTTGAAGGTTACTGGAACGTTTGAAGAGGGGAGGGACTGATATGAACAGAAGCATGAAAAAAAGTGGAATAACCATTGTCTTTTATTTCTTCTTTACCCTTCTTGCTGTGGGAATTTTTCTTCCCATCTGGGTTCTTTTTATCGCCAGCTTTAAACCAGGAAGCGATCTTCTCCAATATGGTCTGAATCTGGATCTAAACGTTTCCAGAATGAATCTGGATAATTATATTCTGCTGTTTTCAGGGCAGCATGATTACTGGAGATGGTTTTTCAACAGTATTACTCTGACTGTGATCACAGTAGTGGGCACTTTACTGATCAGCTCTTTTGTGGGATATGGATTTGCTGCCTACGATTTTAAAGGAAAAAAGTTTCTGTTTATCCTGGTGCTCCTTATTTTATCCATTCCTCTGGAAGTTGTTATGCTGCCCCTTTATAAACAGATTTCCTCATGGAAGCTGATGGACAGCTATACAGCCATTGTACTGCCGTTCCTGGCTCATGCATCAACCATTTTTTTCTTTCGCCAGTATCTGCTCAGCATTCCAAGGTCATTAATGGAAGCCGGGAGAATTGATGGTGCTACGGAGTATGGCATCTTTTACCGTCTGATTGTTCCGCTTATGAAACCGGCGTTTTCTGCTATGGCAATCTTAAATGGAATGAATGCATGGAACAATTATCTATGGCCTCTGCTGGTAATCCGGTCTTCAGATAAATATCCATTGACCTTAGGCTTAAATACACTGATTAATCCTTATGGAGATAATTACAGTCTTTTAATCGTGGGTTCCGTTTTTTCTGTCATTCCTATTTTTCTGCTTTTTGTTGCATTTCAAAAGTACTTTATTGAAGGAATGATGGCAGGGGCAGTAAAAGGATGACCATATTTTGGCAAATATGCCAGGTGCAATGAATCCAAATCCTCAGGACAGAGATGTTCAGGGGATTTTTGCTGTTACAAAGTAAGAGGGCATGGAAAAAGATTTTTTACAGTAATGCCTCAAATAGTATAAAACGGATTATAAAATTGAAGAAAAAGGGCATATGAAGGAAAATATTTTCATCCCTGCCTCGCAAGTTAATAACGGCGAGGCAGGGATAAAGAAACGTCTGCTGATATGCCGTAAACAGGAATAGGTAAGGTTGGGAAATCTGAAATATGTGGCAGAGGGGTGAAAAACAAGTTATTAATGCCTCGTTCTATTTAAAATAGTAATGATTAGGTGGTAGTGAAATTTACTTTCTCAAATCCCATAGAAAACGTTTTCCTCGTTTTAACTTGATGTACACATCTGGAGACGCTATAATAGAAATGTTACTAAAGATAAAAGGATTAAGTCCTGTTACATATAGAAATGGAGGGAACTATGGCTGGAATAGAATTGACAGGCAGACGTTTGAACCAATACATAGAAAATTACGTAGTATTTGATTTAGAGACAACGGGAGTGGATACACAGGAAGACTCCATTATAGAGATATCTGCAGTGAAAGTGAAGAACCATGTGATAACAGATCAGTTCAGCAGGTTAATTAATCCTGGGACTCATATACCGGCAGGTGCAACAAAAATTAACGGAATAACAGATGAGATGGTAAAGGAAGCACCTGGGCTTACTGAGGTTCTGCCGGAATTTCTTTCTTTTATAGAGGGAGAAGTTTTAATCGGGCATAATATTCAGTCCTTTGATCTGCTTTTTTTATATCGGGTATCGGAAGAACTACTGGGAATATCGTTACCCAATGATTATATTGATACCTTATATATGGCAAAGGAGCGTCTGCCCCAGTTGTATCGCCATCGGCTTACGGACATTTCCGAACATTTTAATATACCCACGGAAGGGGCACACCGGGCCCTTTCAGACTGCATGATGAATCAGCAGTGCTATGAGCAGATGGGAAAGCTTTCCGGGACAGGAGAAGAATTCATCTGTCCCCAGTGTGGTGGCTTATTAAAGAAGAGAAACGGCAAATTTGGTGTGTTTTACGGCTGTTCCAATTATCCCCAGTGCCGTTTTACAAGAAATGGCTGAATTACGCTGACTGTGTGATGCAAAGAAGACAGCCTGCATAGACTGTTGTACCAGAAAAAGGAGGGAGCGGTATGGAGGATAAAAATTTATATAATAAGGTCATGTTCATTGCACTTTGTTTAATTGTTGTATTGCTTTGTGCCGGAGTTTACAGTTACATAACAGGCAGTAATGGTACAGATGTTCCCAGAGGGAAAGCACAGGTTGTAAAAACGGAAGTGGCAGTTTCATCGACACTCCTTCTCTGACAGAAAGGGGAGACATGGAATTTAATATTGAGCGGGCATCTGGCGAAGATGCTGAAATGATGGCGGATATCATTGAAAAAGTATGGGATTACATAGATAACAAGCACTGGTTTGTAGCTGATGACAGTGAATATACAACCCGAATCCTGAAAGAAGGAAACGGCCTGGGATATAAAGCGGTGGAAAAAGATTCCGGCGCAGTTGCAGGGGTTTTTATTGTTGCGCTGCCTGGAATGAAAGAAGAGAATTTAGGCAGAGATATTGGGCTGGCGCAGGAGGAACTTAAAAAGGTGGCACATATGGAGTCGGTTGCAATCCTTCCTTCCTACAGAGGGAATGGGCTTCAGTATTCCATGATGCAGCGGGGAGAAGCAGATCTTAAAAAAATGGGTTACAAATATCTGATGTGTACCGTTCACCCTGATAATAACTATAGCAGAAATAATGTAATAAGGCAGGGATATAAAGTAGTTCTCACCAAGGAGAAATACGGTGGATATATTCGGGATATACTGTTAAAAAAGCTGTTTTAAGCGCATTTAGGTACAGCAGAGGAAAGGTGAGAAGGATGGACATAAAAGAAATGCTTAACCTGGTAAAAAACGGTGAGATGGGGGTAGATGAGGCACAGAAGATGTTAAAGGATCTACCTTATGAAGATTTGGGGTATGCCAAACTGGATCATCACCGGGCTCTCCGCTCAGGCTTTGGTGAAACAGTGTTCTGTCAGGGCAAGCCAGATGAATATCTGGTGCAGATCTACAAAAAATTCTTTGAACGGGACGGAGAAGTCTTGGGAACCAGAGCCACGAAAGAACAGTTTGAGTTAGTGAAAGAGGCAGTTCCTGAAGTTACCTACGATCCTATTTCAAGAATTCTCAAGGTTGAACGGAAGAATAAAGAAAGAACCGGCTGTATAGCAGTCTGTACGGGCGGTACTGCGGATATACCGGTTGCGGAGGAAGCAGCCCAGACAGCGGAATACTTCGGTTCTTACGTGGACCGTATTTATGATGTGGGTGTTGCGGGAATACACCGCCTGTTGTCCAACCGGGAACGGATTGGACAAGCCAACTGCATCGTGGCAGCGGCCGGAATGGAAGGCGCTTTGGGAACTGTCATAGCAGGGATAGCGGAATGCCCGGTAATAGCGGTACCCACATCTGTGGGGTATGGTGCCAGCTTTCATGGATTATCAGCACTTTTAACCATGCTTAATTCCTGCGCAAATGGCATTTCAGTAGTAAATATTGACAATGGGTATGGGGCAGGATACATTGCGACACAGATCAATCGACTGGCGGTAAGATAAAATGAAAAAAATATTATATTTGGAATGTAATTCGGGAATCAGCGGTGATATGACGGTAGGAGCTCTCCTGGATGTGGGCGCGGATAAAGAAGTACTGGAAAAAGCACTGGATAGCCTTAATTTAAGTGGATACCACCTTCATTTTGGAAGAACTAAAAAGTGTGGACTTGATGCGTACGATTTTGATGTTCATCTGGAGACGGAGCATGAGCATAGCCATGAACATGAGCACAGCAATGAACATGAGCACAGCCATGAGCATGAACACAGTCATGAGCATGAACACAGCCATGAGCACGAACACAGCCATGAGCATGAACATAGCCATGAGCATGAACACGGCCATGAGCATGAACACAGCCATGAACATGAACACAGCCATGAAAACGGTCACAGCCATGAAAACGATCATAGTAATGAACATGACCACAGTCATGAGAATCATCAACCTCATGAACATAGGAACATAGGTGATATATATAAAATTATAGACCGTCTGGAAGCCGATGAACCGGTGAAAGCTATGGCGAGACGTATGTTTGATATTGTAGCGGAGGCAGAGGCCAAAGCTCATGGAATTCCGTTGGAAGAGGTACATTTTCATGAGGTTGGAGCCATTGATTCCATTATTGACATTATCAGTGTTGCTGTCTGCGTGGATAATCTGGGAGTGGATGCAATCGTTGTATCACCTTTGGCAGAGGGATTTGGAAGCGTACGCTGCCAGCATGGAGTGATTCCTGTCCCTGTACCAGCCACAGCGAATATCGCATCGGCATATAGTTTGAAACTGCGTCTGACCGATAATGAGGGAGAGATGGTTACCCCTACCGGAGCGGCGATTGCGGCGGCTTTAAAAACAGAGGACAGACTGCCGTCATCCTGTCAGATTCTTAAGACTGGAATGGGGGCAGGGAAAAAGGAATTTAAGCAGGCTAATGTTCTACGTGCCATGATTCTTTCTCAGGAGGAAGATTTGGCGGGAGACGAGATGTGGGTTTTGGAGTCCAATATTGATGACTGCAGCGGTGAGGCACTTGGCCTTGCCATGGAGTGTCTGCTTGACGCAGGCGCGGCTGATGTCTGGTATACACCAATCTTCATGAAAAAGAACCGGCCCGCCTATATGCTTTCTGTCATCTGTAAAAAAAACCAGATTGAATCCATGGAAGAGATCCTGTTTATTCAGACGACAACCATTGGAATAAGAAGATGCCCTGTTAACAGAACGGTTCTGCCTCGTGAAAAGAGAACAGTGATGACACAGTGGGGAGAAGCAGAGATTAAGGTGTGTAAATATAAAGACAGGGAGTTTTATTATCCGGAATATGAGAGTGTAAAAGCCCTGTGCCGAAAGAGCGGATTGGATTACCAGACTATTTACCGGAATCTGCAAAGGGAGGATTAAGATCACATGGATGAAAACTTATTAAGTCTTAAGGTAAAACTGGAAGAGGCGATGGGGGAGTACGCCAAAGAAGACATCTGTCTTGCTTTTTCCGGTGGAGTTGATTCCAGTCTCCTGTTGAAAGTTGCGGCAAAAGCGGTGGAAAAGACGGAAAAAAAGGTGTATGCTGTTACATTTGACAGCAGGCTCCATCCATCATGCGATCTTGAAATTGCTTCCAATGTGGCAAAAGAGCTGGGAGGAATTCACGAAATAATTACCGTAGATGAGCTGGAGCAAGAGGAGATTCGTTTCAATCCAGTAGACAGATGCTATTTATGCAAGAAAAAGCTGTTTTTAAGTCTGAAGGAATTTGCAGGAGAAAGAAATATTTCTGTTATTATGGATGGAACCAATGAAGATGATATGCATGTGTACCGTCCTGGGATCAGAGCTTTAAAAGAACTGGGAATCATCAGCCTTCTGGCAGAACTTCATATCACCAAGGCACAGGTAAAGGCATTAGCCGCGGAATATGAAATCTCTGTGGCACAGAGACCATCTGCTCCCTGTATGGCCACCAGACTGCCGTATAATACAGAAATAGATTATGATATTTTAGGGAAAATCGGTGAGGGGGAGGAGTTCCTCCGATCCCGTTTTAAGGGGAATGTTCGGCTGAGGCTGCATAAGGATATTGTTCGGATTGAAGTGGATCAGGATTCGTTTGACAGTGTTTTAAAAGACAGGGATGCTGTGATCTCATATTTAAAAGAACTTGGCTTTGCCTATATAACTTTGGATTTGGAAGGGTTTCGCTCTGGAAGCATGGATGTGGGGATTTAATAATTTGAAATTATTTACAGGGGGGATAGTATGCATAAGTTAGGTATATCAATTTACCCGGAACACAGCACAAAAAGTGAAATAGAAAGCTACATGAAACTGGCATCAGGGTATGGTTTCAATAGAATTTTCACCTGCTTGCTGTCAGTTAGAAAATCAAAAGAAGAGATAATAAAAGAGTTTGCTGAATTTATGGAACTTGCACACCAATACGGGTTTGAAGTTGCCGTTGATACGAATCCGGCAGTATTTGAATATCTGGGAGCGACTCCCTTTGAAATAAAACCATTTGCTGATTTAGGAGTCGATATAATTCGATTGGATGGGCATTTCGGAGATCTGGAAGATATTGCAATTACCAGGAATCCCTATATGATACCCATTGAATTTAATGGATCATCCAATATGGATCTGGATTTATTGGTGGAGCGGGGCGCTGATCGCTGGAATATTGTGACGTGTCATAATTTTTATCCGCAACGATATTCTGGACTTGGCTGGAAACGTTTTTTAAATTTAACTGAGAAATATAAAAAAAGCGGATTCAGGACTGCAGCTTTTGTTTCAAGCCAGAATAAGAACACCTTTGGACCATGGCCGGTAAAAGCAGGGCTGCCTACCTGTGAAATTCACCGCAATCTCTCTATAGATTTGCAAATGAGGCATTTGTTAGCCACTAATATAATTGATGATATAATTATTGGTAATTGTTTTGCATCAGAAGAAGAGTTAAAGCTTATGTCTGAAGTGGATTGTAGTAAAATTACGTTTCATATTGAGATAGTGAAAGACTGTACAGAATCTGAAAGAGAGCTTATATTTGAATACAGACATCTGTCAAGAGGGGATGCATCTGATTATATGATACGTTCGTCCTGGCCCAGAGAAGCGTATAGGAATAAAAGTATCCCTTGCAGAGAATCGGAAGGAGATTTCTTTCACAAAGGAGATGTGGTTGCAGTAAATGATAATCTGGCACATTACAGAGGAGAACTGCAAATTGTGCTTCAGGATATGCCAAATGATGGTGAAAGAAACCTGGTAGGGAAAATACCCCGGGAAGAATGGATTCTGTTGGAATGTCTGCTGCCTGAATATGAATTTGGATTTATACATAACTGATGACTGCAAGAGTGAGAGATTTTCGGATCTTTCACTCTTGCAGTTGTTTATGAATAAGATGGCTCCATTTCTTTGATCTTTTCGAAAAGCATATTATTGATGGGAACAGGAAGACCATGTTTTTCGGAATCTGGCAAAAAAGTTAAACATCGCCTTATACCGACAATGGAAGCCAATAGCAGGTGGCTAATGGGAGATTCGGGTTGGTCGGAATAACTGACGTATTATATCCTACTGTCAGGCTCGATGGATTAGTTGCAGATACCCAAGGTGCCGTAAAGGAAGGATTCACAAACGTATTCCCAGAACTATAAATGTCCGTACTTCCAATATAGCTAGAGTCAATACCGATTAAGCCCTTTCCAGCAGTGTTTTGAACGCTGTTACCCTGTGCTTGAATAAATCTAAATATATCAAGCTTGGCATTAAATAATAGCACAGGAACATTCCCTTCACTTATTGTTGTATTATTAATTATAAATAGCTGGAAATCAGATCCGGTAAAATCTTCAATATCAAGCAAATGCCGTAAAGTAAAAGGTGCTGATGACTGGGTGTTACCTTCTACAAGCAGACTTCCCTGTAGTGTTCCAGAATTGACTGCAACATTTGTAATTGCTATAAAATAGCATCTAGTATTTCCTGAATCAGAAACGAAAGTATTATTTTGTATAATGCTTTCTCCTGATGTTGAGCTAATTGCAATATAGCGATAACTGTTATTTAGTGCGGCTAGCGGTGCATACGTAAAGCTACAATTTGTTATTTGAAACTGGGTGACTTTAAGGCCAACACCGAATTCGCAGACAGAGATTTCGCAATTATCAATATAAATTCCAGTAGCTGCTGCATCGTTTACAACTATTACAGTTTCAGTACTTAGGGATGAGGGGTAATTTTGCATTACTTTCAAATCTTTTATGACAACATAGGGTGCCGTGATATTAATCATATTATCTGTACCCGCGGTCGAAACAAGCTTTTGTATTGTAGTAAGTGTTGGTCCTTGGCCTTCAATTGTTATTGATTTATTTACATTGACAACGGTTGTAATTGTATACGTTGCATCTACAAGGGATAGACTGTCTCCATCCACTGTGGTGGCTGCGTCTATTGCTGTTTGAATCGTATTATAGGGTGCTGGTTCTCCGACCCCGACATTATGATTGTTGCCCGTTACTGCAGGAACAGTTCTCACGAGTGGTGGAATTGGTTCAGTAATTTTATAAAAGTAATTCCCATTTGTTAAATCAATATAAAAATTACCAATATCTCCTGTTGCACATGTTGGCGCCCCACTTCCTGTCAAGACAGTCATACCAGTAGGCCCAGTATCGCCAGTAGGCCCAGTAGGCCCGGTGTCGCCGGTAGGCCCGGTGTCGCCAGTAGGCCCGGTGTCGCCGGTAGGCCCGGTGTCGCCAGTAGGCCCGGTGTCGCCAGTAGGCCCGGCGTCGCCGGTAGGCCCGGTGTCG
>SVDT01000071.1 GCA_015057775.1 Paenibacillaceae bacterium
GCCGCTCCAAAATCCCAAGCCAGTTTTTAGCGGTAACCTGGTCAATACTGGCAGCATCAGAGATAGTCTTATAATTCACCATCTGTCCGCACAGAGCGGCGGCTGATGTAATAAAATCCATAAATTTAAGTGAATCAATGGCACCAGATATTTCTTTTACAGCCCTGTCAATATAGGTGCTGATATAACTGGAATAAACTGCCCGGTAATCATTATACTGTCCGCTGATGAGAGCAGGCATCCCACCTCTAAAAATACGCTCATAAAGTGCAGGAGTATCAACAGGAGTCCGCCCTTTTATCCGCTGTGATAGCTGTTCTAAATCCAGCACAAAAGGTGCTGAAGCAACCCCATAGATTTCAGCCTGTGACATGGGTGCCATATGGAGCAGGCAAACCCGCCCAGCCAGAGATTCCTGTATTCCCTCCATCAGTTTGAACACCTGCGAACCTGTCAGCCAGAAATCACCTGCACGATGATTTTGGTCAACATGTATTTTAATATAGGAAAACAGCTCGGGTGCATACTGCACTTCATCGATAAATACCGGTGGCTTATGAATTTGCAGGAACATCTTCGGGTCATTCTTTGCCATTTGACGCTCTGTTAAATCATCCAGCGTAACATATTCACGCCCTAAGTTCTCCTCTTCAGCCAGCTTTTGCAGCATGGTTGTTTTGCCGACCTGCCTAGGACCGGTAAGCAGTAAAGCAGGAAATTCTTTGGAAAGGCGGAGAAAGGTATCCTCCATTGCTCTGTGTATATAGTTCATAAAATCACCTCTTCGGCTAAAATTTTTATTTATTATATTATAGCCGATACAATCTACATGGTCAATGAATTTCGGCTATTATATGGATCAGTTATATTCTAGACGAATTGCAGGAATATATACCATTGAAAAAAGAGTTACCAGCATTTCAATGCTGAGAGCTCCTTTCTATATTCTGACTATGCAGATACTCTAACCTCAGCTTAGCGTATTTATCAAGTGCCTTAATACGATCCGCATTACTTGATTACTTGGCTAAACTGCTGGCATTATTGTGTTTTATAACAATATCTGGTATATTTGTTTAACGGTATAATTGTCTGTTTATAATAAGATGGAGGATGAAACAAACATGAAATTAGAACCAAATTTTCTGCAGAAACCAACTTTACAGGGTGAAAAAGTTATTCTTCGCCCATTCCAGATTGATGATATTGACACCATGCTTGATATTTTATCCGATTATGAAGTAAAAAAACTCACGGGTTCTGTCTGTAATGATAAAGAAGCCTATACCCCATCATCGGAAGAAGAATTAGAGAAAACCAGGCATTGGTACCGCACCCGGAATGAGCAGGAAAATCGTCTTGATCTGGCCATTGTAGATAAGAAAACAAACAAAGTTGTTGGAGAAGTTGTCTTTAACGATTATAATGACAGTTCCAACAAGGTTAATTTTCGAATTCTTATCGGACCAGACGGAAGAAATAAAGGCTTGGGAAGTGAAGCCACCTCGCTTTTTCTTGAGTATGGATTTAATACCCTCAAACTTCATAAAATAGGACTTCATGTGTTCAGCTTCAATCCACGCGGCGAGCATGTTTACATAAAAAATGGTTTTGTCTTAGAGGGTATTTTAAGGGAAGATTTCAGATATGAAGAAGAGTATATTGACACTAAGGTGTATGGCCTCCTCTCATCTGAATTCCATGCATAGGAGCGATTACCTGAGGAATCGCTGGGGCCGCAGACTAAGAGATGTGCTGGTTTGGTCGGGTTATAGTAGAAAGGGGTAAACTGTACTTTAACACCAAGTACAGTTTACCCCTTTCGATTTACCACCGCTGCTGGTATAACATTACTTATAAAGCCAATCGTTATAGTTATTTGCTAAATCCTGCAATGAATTGGTAAATCTTCCTACATGAAATCCGTCGCATACTGAGTGATGTACCTGGACTGATAATGGCATCAGTACCTTATTATCCTGCTCGATAAACTTACCAATAGTAAATATGGGGGGCAGGTAACTTCCATCTGTGTATAGATTTAAGTTAAATCCTGTAAAACTCGTCCAGGGCAAACTTGATATATTGAACGTATTGAGTGGTTGATCTGGTTTGGGCATCAGATTTTCAGCACTTGAATAACAGTCAATATCAGATATGCAGTTTTCATAAAACTGTATAAACGAATGGCTGTGAATCGTCCATATGCTGGAAAACAATTCTTTTTCTTTATTGAATATGGTGTAGCTTGGATTAAGTTCATCCCAATAGCCTAAATTACCGTCAGTATCAATATTCATACGAAACTCCTGATACTGATTGACAACAGTGGTAAGCATAAATATCTGAGCTGGATATATCTTTTTGTTCATGCTTTTTAATGCTGTTCTAACACCAGTTATATCAATGTTACAAGTTACGCTATAGGTGCAGCACACCTTGTGCATATAGTGATTGTAATATTCCTTACGCGCCCAATTATTTATGTCAATTAAATTAAAACTCATAATAATTCTCCTGGTTTTCAATTATTTTACGTTCAAAAGCTTATGCTATGCACGATAAAGAAATTGTTGATACCATTGTTTATGCATCCCTTTCTGATTATACTGTAATAATGTATTATAACACATTTTTAAATAAAGGGAATTTGAATACTTACATCTGTCCCTTTATTTTTAACACTCTTTATTTTATTTTCTTCGCACAGGAATCCAGATTTCACAATAATAGTTCTCAGCCTGGGCTCCATTGGAATACTCTCCTGGATCATCATACATTTCAATATGATACCCTAATGCTATCTCATAGTCCTTGCAGTTAGGTAACCACTCAGCGAATATTCTTCCGTGAACCTCCTGCAAAGACTTGGGATTTGCACCTTTACAGGCAAAAACCGCCCACATAGATTCCGGAATAACCCTTGTGACAAAACCTTCTGGTATTTCCGCTGATGGATTATAATTATCCCCAATCAAATATTCAAACTCATTTCCCTCCATCCGTTCATCAATGGATATCCCGTACGCACTGCAAACCTTATGATTTTTCCCTGTTTCATAGTACTCTCTCCACATTTTTGGAATCTCAGTCTCCGCTCCATCATACTGAAATACTTTTGAGACTCCAATCATAGTAAACTGGTCTTTTTCTACAATTTTGTAATCCATGGTATAACCTCCTTCTAATGACAGTCTGATTTTAAGCGCAGCAAAGGATTTTATCATTGCCTCGCCTTTACGTACAGAAGCAGGTGTAGCACCATGAAACCTGGTAAAAGCTCTGGTAAAGCCATCCGGTGAATCATATCCGTATTGAAGTGCAATATCGATGATTTTTCTGTCAGTGGAAATTAACTCCATGCCAGCTATCGCAAGTCTCCGTTTCTTAATATACTCTCCAACCGTAAAACCGCAAAGCATGGCAAATCCTTTTTGAAAATAGTAGGGTGATACCATAGCCTCTTTTGAAATATCTTTGATTGTGAGTTCTTCCGTAATATGATCTTCAATATAACTGATTGCTTTACTGATACATTCACTCCACTCCATGTAAAACACCTCCTGTCTGTAACTCTATCTTACATTTTAAAGAGGGGATTTTCCCGATTTTTAGTGCTTTGTTTTGTTAGTCTCCTAATGTTTTAATTATATCAAAGCATAAACACTCTGGCTAGCCGAAGCAAAAACAATCAAAATAGAAAATACAAGACTTTTTATCTTTTCTATGATAAACTCTCCATATAAGTTTACTTGTCAGAGGACTTATAATCATCATGATTATTTAAGTGGGATAAGATCTAAAAAGATCTTGTCCCATTTTTTTCTGACTGAATATGAAATAACGGAGGACAAAAGAAATGTATATAGAAACAAACAGACTGATTATCCGGAACTTTAAAGATAAGGACGCAGCAGGTTTATACGAATACCTTGCCGCACCACCCGTACATTGCTTTTACAGCGAAAAAGTAAACTCTTACGAAGAAGCTGTAAAAAAAGTAAAAGAAAAACAGAATGGTGATGGTCATGGAGACTGCTACGCCGTATGTCTGCGTGATACGGATTTTATCATTGGAGAAATATTTACAATGAAAGAACATCCGGACACATACAGCATTGGTTGGAATTTCAATCTGAAATATGGCAGAAAAGGTTATGCAAAGGAAGCCGCCGAGGCAGTTATAAGCAATCTATTTGAAAATGATGCAAGAAGAATCTATGCATACGCAGAAGATGATAATCTCCCCTCCCAAAAACTTTGTGAACGCCTTGGAATGAGGCGGGAAGGTTTATTTATTGAATTTATTTCATTTATAAACAATCCCGACGGAACACCCCTTTATGAAAACACATATCAGTATGCTGTTTTAAAGAAAGAATGGAATAATAAATAACAGAAGACTGAATTGATTTTTCTGAAAGCTGACATACTACCTTTGATTAAAAGAATGGAGGTCACTATGTCAGAAGCAGTTTTAGAAAAACCAAAGGATCGTGTCAGTTATCACGATTCCGTTGAAGAAATGCTGGTAAGGATCAGAGATGACGGTTTATCCAGCGTATTTTCAAGATTTGATGAGCAGGAAAAGATACGGTGCAAATTTTGTCTCCAGGGTCTGAGCTGTCAGCTATGTACCAACGGTCCCTGCCGGATTAACGAACAGAAAGGTCCTGAAAAGGGCGCCTGCGGAATCGGCCCCGACGCCATGGCAATGAGAAATCTCCTTATGAGAAACATTATGGGAGCTGCTACTTATGCCCATCATGCCTATGAAGCATTTCGGACACTGAAAGAAACGGGAAAGGGTAATACAACCTTTCAGATTACTGATACGGAAAAACTAAAATGGATGTGCGAAAAAACAGGAATTGACACCAATCAGTCAATCAATGAGATGGCAACCTGTCTTGCGGAGCTGTTAGACCGGGAAATGAAAGTAAACCCGGATCAGCACAGCATCATGGTGGAGGCATTTGCTCCGAAAAAACGAAAAAAAATATGGCATGATCTAAACATTTATCCTTCTGGAATTGAGCATGAAGTGCAAAACAGTATTGCAAGCTGCCTGACCAATGTGGATGGAGACTATGTCTCTCTTGCAAAAAAGGCATTGCGGCTGGGGTTATCTACCATCTATACTGCCCAGATTGGTCTTGAAATGACCCAGGACATTTTATTTGGAACTCCTAAACCTCATGAAGTTGATGTGGATATGGGTATTATGGACCCGGATTATGTGAACATTGCCTTTAACGGCCATCAGCCCTGGATCGGAGCTGCTGCCCTTATGAAAGCGAAAACAAAGGAATTTCAGGATCTGGCAAAGCAGTGCGGTGCAAAAGGAATCCACATCGTAGGATCCATTGAAACGGGACAGGAACTGCTCCAGAGATTTGAAATGGATGATGTTTTTGTTGGACTGATGGGAAACTGGCTGGCAATTGAACCGTTCCTGGCTACCGGTACCGTGGATGCCTTTGTCATGGAGGAAAACTGCTCTCCGCCTGCTATTGATCAATATGCAGAAAAATACCAGGTTGCCCTTGTCAGTGTCAGCACCATCATCGGTGTCCCCGGAACGGAATATGAGATGCCTTACTATCCTCAAAAAGCGGAAGAAATGGCGGATAAATGCATTCATATCGCAATTGAGAACTTCAAGAAAAGACATGGTAAAATAAAACCCATGGTTCCCAGGCATGTACAGAAAGCAATTGCCGGCTTCTCAACCGAAGCCGTACTGAATGCAATCGGAAATGATTTAAAGAATCTTGTAGATGTTATTGCAAAAGGACAGCTCAAAGGAATTGTAGCGCTGGCAAACTGCTCAACCTTAAGAAACGGTCCACAGGACTGGAATACTGTAAACCTGGCAAAACAGCTGATTAAGAGAGATATTCTGGTTGTCGCCGGCGGCTGCGGAAATCATGGTTTAGAGGTGGCCGGTATGTGTAATCTGGATGCCATAAACCAGGCCGGAGACGGCTTAAAAGCAGTCTGCAGTGCTCTGAAAATCCCACCGGTATTAAGCTTTGGAACCTGTACGGATACGGGAAGAATCTCCATGCTGGTAACAGCCCTGGCTGACTTTCTGGATGCAGATATCTCCGATCTTCCCATTGCTGTTACGGCACCGGAATGGATGGAACAGAAAGCTACTATAGACGGTATATTTGCCGTTGCTTACGGTGCCTTCACCCATCTATCACCGACTCCCTTTATCACTGGTGCACCCAAGCTTGTAAAACTGCTCACAGAGGATGTGGAAAGTCTCACAGGCGGAAAGGTGGCTTTGGGAGATGATCCTGTGGAAGTGGCGGAAAAGATTGAAAGCCACATCATGAAAAAAAGAAAAGCTATGGGTCTGTAATAATTTAATTAAACCGCGTTACTCCTCATGATGATCAGACAGGAATAACGCGGTTTCAATTAATCTACGATAAACATGATAAAAAAACATTACTTAAAAAACTTTTTTGTAGCCTTCGCTTTCTATTTAATAATAAATTATTTTGAAATTTAAAATTGTATATAATTTGGTTTAGGTTAATTTTATGATTAAGTGCAAATATTGGAGTTAAACATGTATAATTTTGGCACTTGGGTTGTACATATTATATTTATATGTTATAAAAAAAATGTCATTACAACAAATTATAGAAAGAGGTGATACCATTGTTTAAATTTTATTTCAATTAGATAACCAAAAAATTAATGAATATTTCGTGCCTGTTCGGAATTATTCCACAAAAAAATAATGGGGGAAAAAATATGAGAAGATTTAAACAGCTTATTACTATGCTTTTATCAGTAATCATGTTATTAAATAGTTCAGCATTAACTTTTGCAGGAACAACAGATATTTCGAGTAGTGAAAAAACTCTTTTTGAAGAACAAATTAAAGAAGTTCAAGATTATATGGCTGAGCATCAAGTCGGTATAACTTTGGATGAACAAGTACAAACCTTCAATATTCCGTTATCAAACGGTGAAAAAGCAACAGTAAAAATAACTTTAACCAGACCTGGATATTCCTTAGCTTCAAGTGTTCATACTGCAAAATTAGGAACATGGAATATTGATTATGATGCTAAAATACCACATTCCGGATCAATAAAATTGCGAGGTACAATGAAGGTTACGCATGTACCTGATATGAGTTCATCTAGTTTGGACTGTCCTAAATTTAGCATAACAGGGTCTTCTATTTCAGCAGTGCCTCCTCAAGGTTATTCAATTACTGATAAAGGTTCAAGTTATAAAACATTGCAAACTAATCATGAATATAAAATAAATGGTTATGTTACATATAGTTTTGGTGGAAAATTTACGTCAAATTATTATGTAAGTATGCAATTATATTGTAAAACCAATTCAGGAAGCGAACGTAATAAAATATATGTTGATACAAATTTAAGCGTATAGTTAATCTATACTTATTTAAAATACAGGGTACCATTAACAGGCATGGTACTCTTTAATTTATTAATTAATTTGGGTTTTGGGAGGTGATGACTATGGAGTACATGGCACTTTTAGCGGCTATATTTGCAGTGTTCTTTAAAATATTAGAATTTGTTGCATTAATTTGTATAATTATTTGCTGTACAAAATATATTAAAAACCATAGAAATAAATAAAACAGTATCTATTACTTAAGAAATCGCGTAATTCTTCCCATACCTAAAATGGGATTGTAGTATAGAGTAGGAAAAAGCCCTGAGGTATGGCGCTTTTTAGAATAAAGAAATATATAAAATGCCATTCCCAGCAAATCAACGATTGAAGTAGAAGTATTTATGATATATAATAGCACGGAAGTATGATTACTACCCTTTCTACTACTGGAGAAACTTTATGAAACAATTTATTCAAAAAGAACCTGTTCTGACAGCAGCTTCAATTCTTGCTCTTATTTCAGTCTTTTTTATCCCCCCGGATTTGGCCTATCTAAATTATATTGATTTTAAGACACTGCTCTGCCTGTTCTGCCTCATGACCTCACTGAAAGGGATTGAGCGGGAAGGATTATTAAACGCGGTCTCCATAAAGCTGTCATCAGGAATGAAAGATCTAAAACCGCTGATTTTACTCCTTGTTTTTACCAGTTTCTTTGCATCCATGTTTATGACAAATGACGTTGCTTTAATCGCTCTGGTCCCTATCACCTTGTCTGTACTCTCCCTGTGCGGTCAGGAACGCCATACTGCCCTCGTTGTAGTCTTGCAGACAATTGCCGCAAACATTGGTTCCAGCTTTACGCCGATCGGGAATCCCCAGAACCTTTATCTGTTTACCCGGTATGAGTTTAGTCTGCATTCGTTTCTAAAAGTGACTTTTCCTTTTGTATTATTCGGAGGAATTCTGCTTTTACTGGTGTGCTTTTTTATTCCACGCTATTCCATCAGCCAGCAGACAACCACAGTTCCTGCTATACGAAAAAAACTGGTTTTAGCCTATGGCGCCATGTTCTTACTGGCGGTGGCTGCGGTGCTGCGGTTCATTCCTTATCAGGCTGCTGCCCTGATCATTCTGGCTGCTACAGCAATTCTTGACAGACGTACGCTTTATCAGGTTGATTATTTCCTTCTTCTTACGTTTGCTGCAATTTTTATATTTGTGGGAAACTTGGCAAGGATCGACTGGGTTTTTCAGACCGTTTCAGGTTTAATCAGAAAGGATACCATGGTGACGGCTGCTTTATTAAGCCAGTTTATCAGCAATGTTCCTGCAGCCGTTATGCTGTCAGGGTTTACAAATAATGCTCCCAGTCTGCTTACCGGCGTAAATGTAGGAGGTATGGGCACTCTGATCGCCTCGATGGCAAGTGTTATTTCCTATAAACTGTTTGCTGCTGCCTATCCCAAAAAAACTTTATCTTTTTTAGGTATCTTTACCGTTCTCAATCTTGTTTTTCTCATTGCCCTGCTATTGTTTGAAGCAGTCCTTATGTAAAATTAATAACAGCCAGTGGCTTATGTAGTCACTGGCTGTTTTGATATTTTATTTTAACTGGGAAAGGATGTAGGCCGCCTTCTCCTGATCTTTCTTGTATACAAAAAGTCTGTAAAAATCTTTTACATTTCCGGTCCTTCCTAAGATTGGATTCCTTCCATTTAAGTTATTCATGGATAAGCGCAGGCTGTTATTGGTGGTTTCAGTCATATAATAAATATTACTTTCTCTCAGCATATTTTTTACATGATATAGCTTTTCAAGATCCTGTGTATTGTATATCTCTGTTAATTTCCTACTAAACAGCATATTCTTGACCTTTCCTTTCCAATCATCTCAGGAACCGTTTTTTTGTTTCATTCTTTTTTATTATAACAAAATCGGTTGTCTGTTACAAGCAGACAACCGATTTTTATGCTATTTATATTTTTTTAACCGGATAACAAACTTCGGTTACCAATTCCTCCGGATTTTGGCTCTGAGCAGGACTGACATGATAGATGCAAAACATGGGTCCGTTAAATTCATATTCGTTGTCCCTGACCCAGTTTGCCACTTCCAGATTCACATCAGTTATCTGATCGTAGCTTCCTTTGTATACCGCTGATGCTATTTCCACCTCAGGTACTGTTTTAAATACTACGTGCTCCGTATTTTCATAAGTGCCTTTTACAGAAATCTGAATCTCTACATCCACATCACCATCTCTAAAATCACGATCATGAAATACCGCCAGAGAGTAAGCGGGATCACACATCTGTAAGTTTCTGTCATGGGTCTCTTCTCCAAGCCTCTTCCACAGCAGTCCTTCCTGATTATAAGCTGGAATAATCTCTCTTACACTGGCCACATATCTTTGGGGCATGGTTTTTAATGCTACGCTATAATTCATTGCCAAAACATCCTTTCTCAGCCTTTGAATGGCTGCATCAAGGAGCTTAAGCCGTTGTCCGCTTTCTTTCATTTCTTCCAGGACTTCCACTCTACGGACCTCTAAAAATTTTGCAAGTTCTCCGGGATCATCATAGCTTTTTAACAACTCCCCAATCGCGGCAAGGCTGAATCCCATATCTTTTAAGGAATTAATCCTGACCGCTTTTAAGAGCTGGTCCTCGCTGTAATAGCGGTATCCGGTAAAATGGTCGGTGCTCCTTGGCGTCATCAGTCCGATCTCGTCGTAGTGGCGGAGCATTCGGATACTGATTCTTGACAGTTTAGAAAAATCTCCTATTTTCAGCATGCTTTTTACCTCACATATATGTTTTTTTCGAGCTCACATTTAGTATAGAGTATACCATAATGTGAGAGTCAAGCAACAAAGCTAAGTTTTTTAGCTGCGGAATCCAAAATATTATTATTATGTTTACATATTTATGACATTTTAATTTTTATATAACGAATGCATTCAAAACGAAAAAAATTAACTTACCTCAACAGAAAAGGATACTTGTTCAAAAATAGTCAGTAAAGCATTTTCATATGACAGAAATTTAAAGACAAGAAGAAATGCAGAAGCAACTTTATTTTGTAAGGACATGACGTATACTCACAAATACCCAGTCTATACATTATAATTTAATCCAATATTTAAAAAGAGATCACCTTAAAATGATCTCTTTTTTTCAAATTAGCACAATATTAGACCCTTTTTAGTTCAAAGCATGATGCCTCTAATACCAAAATAAGACTATCATTATTAACAACAAAAAAACCAACCGGTATGCCGAATTCTGTGGAAGAGTCAGATACTTGTATTTCTTTTATTACATCATTCATATTGATACCTGGCAAATCCATTTTAAAATTCCTATAAAAATCGTCTTTGTTATAGCATATCATTGTAATTTCATAGAGTGGGTTTTTAAGTTTATATTGATAATCATTATAGTTTTTTAGCCCTTCTGAGGAAAACCAGTCTTTATTAATTACTATTTCATCATCAATAATTTTTTGCCCTGTTGGATATTCAGATGCATCATTATATGAATTCGCAAATCCCAAAAGCTTTACAACCTTCCAGGTTCCATAGAAAAATTTTTCAGTTTCACTATCCAAAGCCATTCTACCTACAAATAGTTCGGTTGGATTAGTTGGACTAATACTTTCATCTTCTTTTACTTCATCTGTAGTTGGAGTACTATCTCGTTCTTCAACAGTATCAATAGTAGTACCATTGTCTTGATTTAATACAGATACATTACTGCATCCAACCAAACAGTCAGATAGAATAGACACTATCAGTAATGTTAACACTTTTCCTCTCATTTTCCCTATCATCTTTCCCCCTATTTACTCTCTTAATAGATATATAAATATTTTTTTAAATTTAATCCATAAATATACCAATTGTCAAATATTTTTTTACTATTGCACGCAGGTATATTCCATCCCGGCAATACCATAATAATTGGCAATGAAACTGTCCTAACAACAAATCAAGAATACATATTTTTCAATCTTTATGTTAAAACTGTTTTTTATAGAGAAAGGAGCGTGATTTAAATGCTTTTAGTCACTACGGATTATATTCCAGGAAAAGAACTGACACTTTTAGGTATGGTAAAAGGCAGCACAATACAGTCAAAAAATTTGGGGAAAGATATTTCTCAGGGGCTTAAGACCTTAGTTGGCGGAGAATTAAAGGCGTATACGGAAATGATGGATGAGGCAAGAGAGCTTGCAACCAAACGTATGGTACAGGAAGGTGAAGCTATGAATGCAGAAGCCATTGTCAATATTCGTTACGCCTCATCCTCCGTTATGCAGGGGGCAGCTGAAGTTCTTGCTTACGGAACTGCTGCCATATTTAAATAACTGATACAGAAAGAGTCGTTATTGGGGGGAACAACATGAGAAAATTTGCAAAAAACCTTCTGTTTATTTTAGGGTTATTGTTTCTGATTCTTTTTTTCGTTTTGATGTTCTACGAATACTGCCAGCTTAAAAACAGGCTGTTACTTGTTCCAGATATAATTTTTGCCAGTTTTATCTTTTCCGGTATTTTATTTTTAATTCCCGGAATTTCCTGCATGGCCGCATCGTATATGCTGAAAACGTAATAGTTCAAATTAAAAACATCGTTTCTTTTGGAAGCGATGTTTTTTTATAAAAGCTGGTAAAGCAGACCATGCTTTGTACTGTACCAGATCAGCATTCCATGTCCCCTTCTTGGTAGACGAACATTAAAATCCCATTCCGGATATTGCTTAATTACTGATATGCGGTCTCCCGATGCAAAGGTCAGAAAAGAAATGTAGTACTCTTTATTCATAGGATGGGCGCTGGTGATAAACCAGTCATCTTCAATCACAGATACGGATAGCTTTTCCCCTTCCTCTGCTTTTTTCGGTTCCAGTGCAGTAAGCTTTCTTTTGCAGCAGGAGATCTCCGGATCTCCAGTGGAAAAGCTGATGCTTTTGCAGGTGGGACAGACATAGTATTTGATCTGCTTCATATTTCCTCCTGTTATGTCATTGGGTGTTAAATCCCCATTCAGCAAATTTTGTATATCAACTCCAAAAAGTCTGGATAGTTCTGAAATAAGTGAAATGTCTGGAAGACCTTTGCCTCTCTCCCATTTGGATACTGTTTTATCACTGATATGCATCTTATCTGCAAGCTGCTTTTGTGTCATACCATGCTCATTGCGAAGCATTCTGATTAAGGTTCCTACCGTACTATCCAGCATTGTGTCCCTCCTTTTCCTGTATAATAGCTCAGTCCTTAGTATATGCTTATTTTTATTATTGTAACTGACTAAATAACTTTTTTCAATCTACGATTCGTAGAGTAAAAAGGCAGCCCGGATTTAATATACCGGACTGCCAGTTATTTTTATCTGAAATACTGAGGAAACTGACTCACAATTCCCTTGGTCATCATATCGGCCATTTCCAGTGCACCACGCTCTATATCTGCAAAAACGTTGATACTGTCTTCAAAATTCTGGGACATTGTAGCGTTAATCTCTTCCTTGGTCAGATTCATGTATTCGCTAATCATTCTCTGTAAGTCTGCAGCCGACCAGTTTGGATTAATGGAGGTCAGGAAAGAAATCATCTGAACTGCATTGTTGTTTATCTGATTTTCTGCATCTGCCGCTGCCTGCGTGTTGCCATCTCTTATTGCCATTACATAATTAGTGACCAGGGTCAGATGATTGGTCAGGAGATCTGCAAATTTTTTGGCATTTTCATCCCCATAAAATGTTTTGAGGGCCATCTGGAAATCTTGCGGGTTTTCCATCAGACGATTCATTACATACTCCGCATCTGATAGATTCCACAGTTCACTCTGATTTGCCATTCTAAGCCAATATACCTGTTGAAGCCACAAAAACCTTAAGTAATTGCCTAAATTCTGCTCAGCTTTGCTGACCCACATGTACGTAGGAAGCTGGGGTTCTGGACTGGGCTGGGGCTGGGGACTGGGCTGCGGACGGTTTCTAGGAATGCAGATCACCTGCCCTACAAACAGATTGGTGGGATTTACTCCCGGATTTGCAGCCATAATTGCTTCTACAGTGGTATTGTAACGTTGGGACAAAAGCCAGAGTGTATCACCCGCTTCAATGGTATAGGAACGGGTCCCCTGGGGACAAATCGGATACTCAGTTTCAGTCCTTTGCTGCATGGTATTGTCCATGGACTGCGCCCATGGCGGAAGATTCCGGAACTTATATCCTGCAGGAATCCAGATTACCTGGCCAATCATTAAATTACCAGGTTTGATACCTGGATTTAATGCCATTATGGCTTCAACATTGGTACAATATTTCTTCGCCAGAAGCCAGAGGGTATCCCCTTTCTTAATGGTATAGGCACGTAAACCTACCGGGCAGCGGGTTGTGTTTCCAGAAACAGCCTCACTTCTTAATGGATTTGTCGACATTTGGGTAGTGTTGCCAGGTGCGGTCTGTGGCTGGGCTTGCTGGGCTGGCTGGGCTGGCTGGACTGGCTGAGTCGATTGAGTTGGCTGGGTTGGCTGAGTCGGCTGGGTCGTTTGAGCCGGTTGAGCTGGCTGGGTTGACTGGGCCGGCTGAGTCGGCTGAGCTGGTTGGGTTGGCTGGGTCTGTGGCTGGGAGGTTCTGTTTCCTGATGGAATACAGATCATCTGACCAACCTGAAGATTGCCAGGATTAATGCCAGGATTTGCTGCCATAATCGCTTCAACGGTAGTGTAGTGACGTCTGGATATCAGCCAAAGTGTATCGCCGGATTGTATTGTATAGGAAAACAATCCTTCGGGGCAAGAAGTCATCATAATACTGCCTTTCAATTAAACAATTTGTCTTATTTTATGATGAAAAAACCGGAAAAGTACCTGTCAACCTAATAAAAATATAATTTTTTATAATTTATCATCATAATACCCCCTTTGCTAACCCCACGATTTTCACACACACTTACAGTTAGCAATATAATATTGTACATGCACATTGTTTCAATGCCATTTTAATTGCAATTGCAACAAACATCTGATATTATTTTATTACAAATATTTACTAAATATGACAATATTTTCAACAAGGCAAAGGGGGTCCCATTATGATAAAAGAACCTTTCGATCAGGCTTTCATGCAGCTGCCGTTGGGCTATGCCCGCCATACCATTATTTTCAAAGAGGATTCACAAATAAGGGATTATATTCTTACCGAAGCGAATGATACATTTTTTCGCTATCTGGGTTTAAAAAAAGAAGATGCCCTGTTAAAAAGCATGTCAATGATTCTTCCTTCTTTATCTGACCAACCAGCCTGGCTTGAATTTTACAAAGATCCGGATCAATGGAATCAAACTTCCATTATGGAGGCAGGAAATCATTTTTATAAGATTACTGTAAGCTATCCAGATCCCAACACTCTGATTACAATTTTTGATGAAGTAACTGAATTGGTCAGCGAGCTTCAAAGGGTAAAGAAAACAAATGAAAAACTGGTACGGGATATTGATATCTTTTTTGAGAGCACCCAGGATGGATTATTTCTCGTCACATACCAGGACGGTGAATTCCGTTATATAAAGAACAATGCGGTTCACCAGCAGCTGACGGGTGTTAAAACCCCGCTCCTTGGTAAAACCCCGGTGGAAGTACTGGGCGAAAAGGTGGGATCTGCTTTAAGAGAAGGATATGAACGGTGCATGGCATCCGGGGAGGGTATGATGTATGAAGAAACCGTTGATTTCCCCGAGGGCACCAGAGACTGGCTTGTACGCCTGACTCCTGTTATGGAAGACGGGAAGATCTCCTATATCATTGGCTCACGCCTTGATATCACCGAGCTGAAGCGGCTGAAACAGGAACGGGAACAGCTTTTAAAAAATTACAACTCCATGTTTACGGAGCATTCTGCTGTTATGCTGATTATTGAAGCCTCAACGGGTAAAATACTGGAGGCCAACCCTCAGGCCTGCCGTTTTTATGGTTATAGCGAAGAAGAGATGCTTCGTATGAGTATTGATGAAATTAATGCATTATCAGACCATGCCACCAAACAGATGCGTATCCAGGCATTTAACAGAGAACAGCAGTATTTTCTGTTTCCCCATCGTCTGAAAAACGGCGAAATTAAAATGGTGGATGTGTACTCCAGCCCTGTCACTTATGGAGATGAGACAAGACTCTATTCCATTATTTTTGATGTGTCAGACAGGGAACAGTTTAGAGACGATCTTTACCGGGAAAAAGAGATGTTAAGCGTTACCCTAAATTCCATAGGGGATGGGGTGGTGACAACGGATTTAGATGGAAAAGTCACTTACTTAAATCAGGCAGCCGAGGAAATTACCGGCTGGAACAGTAAGGATGCCTGCTCCAAATCTTTTATGGAAATCTTTGATCTGCGCAATGAAACAACCGGAAAGATTGTACCAAATCCCATTACTGCAGTACTGGAAACTGGCATGATTGTAGGGCTTGCAAACCATACCGTTCTGTTAAATAAAAGCGGGGATTTAATTCCCATTGCGGACAGTGCCGCACCCATACGTGATGAGAACGGGCATGTATACGGTGTGGTTATGGTATTTAGGGACGTCAGTCAGGAGAAACGGCAGCAGGAACGAATCCTTTATTTAAGCTATCATGACCCGCTGACCCAGATATTTAACCGCAGATATATGGAAGAAGAATTAGAACGTATGGATCAGACTTCCCAGCTTCCAATTGCAGTTATCATGGGGGATGTGAACGGACTCAAAGTCATTAATGATGTATTCGGACACAGAACCGGAGATCAGTTATTAAAAGAGGTTGCCAAAACCCTTCAATATACCCTTAAAAACATGGGCATTGCTGCCCGTTGGGGGGGAGATGAATTCCTGGTTCTTCTTCCTCATACAGATCACCAAAAGGCTCAGGATTTAATTGGGCGGCTGGAAGAGGCCTTTAGAAAAAGCAGCAGTCTCCCGCTGGAGGTAAGTGTGGCTCTGGGATTTGATGTAAAAGAAGACATATCCCAGTCATTAAACCAGTCCCTGCAAAAAGCAGAAGAAAAAATGTATCATAAGAAGCTTTTAGAAGGAAAGAGCTACCGTAACAGCATTATTACCACACTTCTTGCCACTCTTTATGAAAAGAGCATGGAAACCGAGGAGCATGCTGTAAGATTAGAAACCTACTGTATGGCAATTGGAGAAAAGCTGAATCTGTCTTCAGAGGATAAAAATGAATTATCTCTTCTGGCAATCCTGCACGATATTGGCAAGGTAGGTGTCAATATCGAAACCTTAAACAAACCAGGACCTTTAGATGACGACGAATGGAAAGAAATGATGCGCCATCCGGAAATCGGCTACCGCATTGCCCAGAACACCCCTGAGCTTTCCACTGTATCAGAATACATTCTCTCTCATCACGAACGATGGGATGGAACGGGTTACCCAAGAGGTCTGAAAGGAACCGATATTCCTCTTCTCTGCCGGATCCTTGCAGTCGCTGATGCCTATGACGCCATGACCAATAACCGCTCATACCGGAAAGCTCTGGATTGCCAGACTGCGATGGACGAAATCGGCCGTTGCTCCGGAACACAGTTTGATCCATTTATTGTTACTATTTTTTTAAGCCTGAATCAGGTTTTTTAAGCAAAAGTAAAGACAGACGCATATGACCATGTCTGATTCATTCCATGGTTATATATGCGTCTTTTTATTTTTCAAAAAAACTATTGACATTTCAAATTTAATTGTGTACAATCTAATTTAGTAAAACAAATAAATCAAATGCGAGGTGGCAGATATGAATTTATATGATATCACAGTTACAGACAGAAAAGGCAACCCTGTTACTCTGTCCCAGTACAAAGGAAAAACACTGCTGATTGTTAACACTGCAACAGGCTGTGGGTTTACGCCTCAATATGAAGGCTTAGAGGCACTTTATCGTAAATACAGAGACCAGGGCTTTGAAATTCTTGATTTTCCATGCAACCAGTTTGGTCACCAGGCTCCGGGAACAGAGGAAGAGATTCACCAGTTTTGTACGATGAACTATGAGGTATCTTTTCCCCAGTTTGCAAAGATCGAGGTCAATGGTCCCTCAGAATCCCCGTTATATTCTTATTTAAAATCACAGCAGTCGGGAATTCTGGGTTCTAATATAAAGTGGAATTTTACGAAATTCCTGGTTGATAAGAATGGATCTGTAACGAAGCGCTACGCTCCTACCGATAAACCGGAGAAATTGGAAAAAGATATACTCGCACTTTTATAACAAATGCGGATTAAATAAAGAGCCAGACAGGCAGGAAAGGAAGTATTCACATGGAAATTAAAGCGGTTAAATTATATGAGGGCGGTTTTATGACACAACCATTCGCACTGGGAGGCGGAGTCAGTGAACCGATTTTTGATGAAACAAGGACCTATGAATCCAGTCTCCAGAATTATCTCATTGATACAGGGAGGGAAGTCATCTTAATTGATACTGGCATCCCGAAAGAGGCTCCCGACACCCCTGCAAAAGAGGGGCAGAAAATCTATCAGGGGAAACGGATTCATGATTATGTAACCGCTCTTTCCCATCTGGGCTACAAGCCAGAGGACG
>SVDT01000072.1 GCA_015057775.1 Paenibacillaceae bacterium
TGCTCTGCAGATTGCAGGTCCTTTTTTCAGTGTATACATGGTTACCGGACTTAAATTGGATTATACTTATATCACATTCCTTGGACTGATTTCATCCACCGTCCGGATTCTGGCTGCATGGCTTTGGGGGAAACTGGCAGATGCCACCTCCTGGCTTCTTGCCGGCAGACTTTCCATGGGACTGCTTGGTTTTATCCATATCAGCTGGCTCTTTATGACACCTGAGACCTGCTATGCCCTCCAGCCTGTCTTACAGGCCTTGTCCGGAGCTGCATGGGGCGGAATTGCAATATCCGTTTTTAATCTGCAGTATCATTATGCACCAGAAGATAAACGGGTTTTATACGTCAGTGCCAATTCATCCTATGCGGGGCTTTGCGGCTTTTTCTCCACCCTCTTAGGTGCCAGTTTACTGACCATACTCCCATCCTTTCAAATCGGGAACCTGCCAGTCAGCGGTATGCAGATTCTCTTCCTGCTGTCCGGATCCTTAATACTGGGCTGTGTTCTTTATATGGGAAAACTGAAGAAATACTAACCGGTTACGGATTCTTTCTCCTGTCTTTGCAGGACTCCCGGATCACAAGCACCGGCTTTAATACCCGTTCCACCCGGCTTTCTTCGTCCGGAATTTCATGAATCTTTTCCAAAAGCAGTTCAGCCGCCATTGCCCCCAGCCGTTCCTGTGGGTGTGCAATGGTGGTTAGCTTCACCATTCCATTTTCTGCTATGAAAGAATTGTCATACCCTGTGACAGATATCTCTTCCGGAACAGAAATCCCTTCTTTCTGTATAGTCTTAATAACCTCAAAGGCAATCTGATCGTTGTAGCAGACAATCCCGTCAACAGGGATCTCCTCCTCCAGCATAATCTTTAAAGCCTCAGAAGGCTTGGCAGACCGGTCCTCAGTATGATACCAGATCACCATATCCGGATCATAGGAAAAACCGCTTTCCTGAAGGGCCTTTACAAAGCCTTTGTGCCTGTCTCTTCCCTGGCTGTCATCTGCCTTAAAAATCCCCAGTATATGCTCATGCCCCAGATCAAGGAGATACTTTGTCACCAGATATCCACCCATACAGTCATCAAGCCTGATATGGGGTTTGCTTTTCATCTGGGCGTAGTAGCCCTGTATAAACACATAAGGTATCTTATAAAAATCCAGCTTGTCATACAGTCCCCTGTGCCCACAGAGAATCTCGCTTTTGCTTGGTTCAATAATGAGTCCGTCCACGTCTTTTTCCAGGATTTCTTCTAAACATCTGCTTTCTTTTAATCTGCTGTTTCCTGTATTTTTAATAATAATACTGTAACCATTCTCCGTCAGTACCTGATCGATTCCCTGAATCAGCCGCGGGAAAATATAGTCGGACAAATAGGTAGTAATCACCGCTATATTGCCCGACCCTTTTTTCCTTCCCGCTTTTCTGGACACGAAAGTACCTCTGCCATGTTCCGCTTCAATGTAGCCTTCCTGCTCCAGTATGGACAGGGCTTTTCTCACCGTATGACGGCTGATATGGTAAACTTCCGAAAGCTGATTCTCCGAAGGAAGGCGGTCTCCAGGCTTCTTCTCTCCGGAGATAATCTCTTTTTTCAGTTCTTCCATTAATACGTAATACTTTGTTTTTCCACTGTCCGACACTGTAAGGACTCCTTGCTATTTTTTCTGCCCGTAATAGGCATCCGGTCCGTGCTTTCTCATAAAATGCTTATCCTGCAAGGACTGGGGTGCTGGCTTTACTGCTGTATTTAACAGCTCTGTCATTAAATTCATTTTAGCAATTTCTTCTAGTACTACCGCATTGTGTACAGCATTGGCCGCATCAGTTCCCCAGGTAAAAGGACCATGGTTTTTGCACAATACCGCCGGAACATGCATAGGATCAATCCCCTCAAAGGTTTCTATAATCACAGTTCCCGTATTTTTCTCATAGCCTTCATCAATCTCTTCCTGAGTTAAGTTTCTTGCACACGGAATCTCTCCATAAAAATAATCTGCATGGGTAGTGCCATAGCAGGGCAGCGCTCTTCCGGCCTGAGCCCAGGAGGTGGCCATAGGGGAGTGGGTATGGACTATTCCGCCAATCTTTTCGAATGCCCGATACAGTTCCAGATGGGTGGCTGTATCCGAAGAGGGATTTAATTCTCCCTCCACCTGATTGCCGTCTAAATCCATAACCACCATGTCCTCCGGTTTCAGCTTATCATAATCCACTCCACTGGGTTTAATGACAAACAGCCCCTTTTCCCGGTCAATGCCGCTGACATTTCCCCAGGTGTAGGTAATCAGCCCTCTCCGGGGCAATTCCATATTTGCTTCATATACACTTAATTTCAGTTCTTCCAGCATCGTATCGCCTTTATCCTTTCTCTATATGTTTAAGCTGTCCACTGCCGCCCGTTCAATGGCAAGACCCTTTTTATACCGCTTCATAAATGTCTGGAATCCTGTTACATCTTCCGGATCCGGCTCCATGGTTTCACCTGCCATATCCTTAAATACCCGGTCAGATAAGTAATGATCCAGAGACTCGCCTTCCTTCTTACGAAGCAGGTAGGATGCAAGCAGGGCTGCTCCCCAGGCTCCTCCTTCACCGGCCGTTTCCATAACAGAAACAGGAACTCCCACAGCTGCAGCCATGATTCTCTGCCCCGTTTCTCTGGTCTTAAACAGGCCGCCGTGTCCCAGAAGCACATCCAGCTTCACACCTTCTTTAAACAGAATCTCCATGCCCATATTTAAGGCTCCCAAAGCCGTATAAAGATGGACTCTCATGAAGTTTGCCAGGTCAAACCTGCTGTTTGGAGTTCGGACAAATAATGGTCTTCCTTCTTCAAAATGAGTGATATGTTCTCCCGATAAATAGCCGTAGGACAAAAGTCCGCCGCCATCTTTATCGCCTTCCAGTGCCTTTTTATAAAGTGCGGTAAAAAGTTCGTTTTTATCCGGCTTCATACCCATGGTATTTGCAAACTCTTCAAACAAACCAACCCATGCATTTAAGTCAGAAGTGCAGTTATTGCAGTGTACCATGGCAACAGCGTCTCCTGCCGGTGTGGTAACCAGGTCAAGCTCTTCATAAACTTTGGAAAGCTCCTTTTCCAGCACTACCATGGCAAAAACACTGGTACCTGCCGATACATTACCGGTTCTCTTTGCAACAGAGTTGGTGGCAGTCATACCGGTTCCTGCATCACCTTCCGGCGGGCAGAGTGGAATACCAGGCTTTAAATTGCCGCTTTCATCCAGCAAAGCCGCTCCCGCTGCAGTAAGAGTACCTGCGTCTTCTCCTGCAGTCAGAACTTCAGGCATGATATCCCTAAATTTCCATGGCAGATTCCGGTCAGAGACAAGCTCATCAAACTGGCTGATCATCCGCTCATTAAAATCCTTTGTCTCACTGTCTACAGGAAACATTCCGGCACAGTCGCCGATGCCCAGGACTCTCTTCCCGGTCAGCTTCCAGTGAACATATCCTTCCAGAGTAATCAGATAATCGATTTCAGAAACATGGCTCTCGCCATTTAAAATAGCCTGATACAAATGGGCAATGCTCCATCTTTGAGGAATGTGGAACGAAAACAGCTCCGTCAGTTTTCCGGCTGCCTCTTCCGTCATGGTATTTCTCCAGGTCCGAAATGGAACCAGTAACTCTCCATTCTTGTCAAATGCCATATATCCATGCATCATGGCAGAAAATCCAATGGCTCCGATGGTAGTAATCGTTACCCCGTACTTCTCCTTTACTTCATCTGCCATCTTCCCGTAGCTTTCCCTGACACCTTCCCATATATCATCAATGCCATAGGTCCAGATTCCGTTTTCATAACGGTTTTCCCAGTCATGACCGCCGGAAGCGATGGGATTATGATTTTCATCTACCAGGACTGCCTTGATTCTGGTGGAGCCCAGTTCGATTCCCAGTGCGGTATTTCCTTCCCGGATTGCTGCTATTAATTTTTCGTTATCCATAGAAACCCCCTCAAACTTTCTATCAGTATCAGCGATATGCCACCGAATTCCATCTCAGTTCATTCTTAAAATCACGGATATTTGTATTTTCATCAATATAAACAGCCTCGATTCCCATTGCTTCCGCCCAGTCCCCCAGCTGTTTCGCTGTCAGATCATAGGTAAATGCCGTATGATGGGCACCGCCTGCCAGAATCCAGCATTCCGCACCAGTTATTAAGTTTGGCTCCGGAGTCCAGAATGCTGACGCCACCGGAAGCTTGGGCATGGGTTTTTCCACCTTTTTACAATTAACTGTATTGATAATAAGGCGGAAGCGGTTTCCCAGATCGATGAGGGAAGCAGCAACTCCTCTGCCCTCTTTTGCAGTAAATACAAGTCTTGCAGGATCTTCTCTGTCTCCCATGGTCAATGGATTTACCTTGATGCCTGCTTTGCCCTCTGCAATAGACGGACAGACCTCCAGCATATGAGCCTGAAGAATCCCTTCCTTGCCCGGAACCAGATTATATGTATAATCCTCCATGAAAGAAGTTCCCTTTGCATCCTTTGTCCCCTCTGTCATCAGCTTCATTAAGCGTACCATGGCCGCTGTTTTCCAGTCGCCTTCTCCGCCGAAGCCGTACCCTTTTTCCATCAGACGCTGGATTGCAAGTCCGGGAAGCTGTTTTAAGGAACCTAAATCACCGAAATGGGTAACGATTGCCTGATAATTTTTTTCTTTTAAAAATGCTTCAAATCCAAGCTCAATCTGTGCCTGAACTGCCACATGTTTTTTAAATTCCTCAGGATCTCTTCCCTCCAGCAAAATATCGTAGCGGTCATAATATTCTTCCATAAGTGCAGAAACGTCTCCCGCTTTTACATCTGAAACATAATCTGCAACTTCATTCACCGGATATGCATCGATCTCCCAGCCAAATTTCATCTGGGCCTCTACCTTATCTCCTTCTGTAACTGCTACGTTTCGCATATTATCAGCAAAACGTACTACACGGATATGGCTGCTTTCTACAATTCCCACTGCAGTTCTCATCCAGGAAGCAATTCTTCTTTTCACCGAATCATCATCCCAGAAACCGGCAATTACTTCTCTTACCAATCCCATTCTGGTTACCATATGTCCGAATTCCCGGTCGCCGTGGGCTGACTGGTTCTCGTTCATGAAGTCCATATCTATAGAATCATATGGGATTTCCTGGTTAAACTGGGTATGTAAATGAAGCAGGGGTTTTCTGTATTCCTGCAAACCTAAGATCCAGGATTTCGCAGGGGAAAATGTATGCATCCAGGTAATGACACCTGCGCAGTATTCATCATCATTTGCCTGACGGAACAAAGACCGTATGGAAGCATTGTCAATGAGCACCGGTTTTAAAACCACTTCATATGGCAGGAGGCCGGAGGCGTTAAGCCTACCGGTTATAATTCCTGCATGTTCTGCTACATCTCTTAAGCAGGCTTCTCCGTAAAGGTCCTGAGAGCCTGTTGCAAACCAGAATTGATACGCTTTTTGTTTCATATGTATAACCCCCTCCTGTTTTATTTGCCCAGACGAATTACGTTCCAGGATGCCTTGTGTAAGACGCTTGTTACAGTTCCGCCATCTAAGGTAGACTGGCTGGTCTGCTTTGGTGCCACTTTTTCATTAAATGGTCCGTTCACTGCTAACAGATCATCACTTTCCAGTACGGTGTGCTCCAGAATACGGTATCCCTCAAAACATCTGACATCTATTGTCATTTCTGCATCATCTTTGATAGAACGGTTGACTGCGAAAATGGTTACTTCCTCTTTTTCCTCATTGTAAACAGAAACCGCTTCTACTGCTGTTACATCTACATGGGTGGCAGTGTCAAATTTCGGAGAGCTGATCACTGGTAAGAGAGCGGTTCCTCTTCCGTAAGCTGACGCATGCATGAATGGATAGAAGATTGTCTGCTTCCAGGCTGCGCCGCCGCCAGCTTCTGTCATAATCGGAGCAATTACATTAACTAACTGTGCCAGACATGCCATCTTCACCCTGTCAGCATGCTTTAATAAAGTGATTAACATCAGGCCTACTAAAAGTGCATCTTCAAAATTATAGATGTCCTCTAACAGGGGAGGTGCAATCTGCCATGGATGTTTTTCTGTTGTTTCGCTATCAGCTGCAGAGGAGTGATACCATACATTCCACTCATCAAAGCTGATTTTAATATCCTTTTTGCCCCTCTTTTTTGCTTTCACATAATCGCAGGTAGCAATTACTGTGCGGATAAACTGATCCATGTCATCGGAAGAGGCAAGGAAATCCTCACTGTCTCCTTTTCCATTACCATAATACTGGTGCATGGAAACATAATCCACGTGATCATAGGTATGCTGGAGGGTAACTGCCTCCCAATCCGGGAATGTAGGCATGGTGAGGGAAGAGCTTCCGCAGGAAACCAGCTCAATGGTAGGATCGATAATCTTCATGGCTCTTGCAGTCTCTTCCGCAAGGCGTCCATACTCTTCCATTGTCTTATGTCCCAGCTGCCACGGACCGTCCATTTCATTGCCCAGACACCATGTTTTAATATTATGAGGCTCTTTATATCCATGACTGATTCTTAAATCGCTGTATTTGGTATTACCCGGGTGATTGCAGTATTCCAGAATGTTGCAGGCATCGGCAATCCCTCTTGTCCCCAAGTTTACCGCCATCATTACATCAGATCCTGCATTTCTTGCCCATTTGGTAAATTCGTTTAATCCAACCTTATTCTCTTCAATGCTTTTCCATGCAAGCTCCAGTCTTCTGGGACGCTCACTCACCGGACCCACACTGTCTTCCCAGTTAAAACTGGAAACGAAGTTTCCGCCTGGATACCGGATAATCGGAACATTTAACTCTTTTATCAATTCCTTTACGTCATTACGGAAACCATATTCATCAGCCGACGGATGCTCCGGACTATAAATACCGTCATATACTGCTCTTCCAAGATGTTCGATAAAAGAACCATAGATCCTTTCATCAACCTCTGAAATACGGAATTCTTTGTCAATCACCATTTTTACTTTGTTACATGCCATTAGTAGTGTCCAACCTTTCTAAACGATAATTAGTTTTATTCTCCGAATACGTTTCGGTAGTCATCCTGAAATTTTTTAATTCCCTGATCAGTTAAGGGGTGTTTTGTCATCTGTTCCAGCACCGGATAAGGCACGGTAGCAATATCAGCACCGGCTTTTGCACAATCGATCACATGGATGGGATTGCGTATGCTGGCCGCTATGATTTCAGTCTCAATCTCATGGATTGAAAATATCTCGGTGATCTCATTAATGAGATCAATTCCAGGCATTGAAATATCATCAAGTCTTCCTAAGAACGGAGATACGTAGGTAGCTCCTGCCCTTGCAGCCAAAAGAGCCTGGGCTGCTGAAAATACCAGGGTCACATTGGTCTTTATTCCTTCCCCTGTCAGCACTTTAACCGCTTTTAAGCCTTCTGCAGTCATGGGAATCTTAACAACCATATTGGGATGGATGGCTGCAATCTGCCGCCCCTCTTCAATCATCCCTTTTGCATCTGTCGTAGTCGCTTTTACTTCACCGCTGATGGGACCATCCACAATTGACGTAATCTCTTCTATCACCTGTTTAAAATCCCTTCCTTCTTTGGCAATCAAAGACGGATTGGTGGTAACACCGCAGATAATTCCCATCTCATTGGCTTTTCTGATTTCTTCAATGTTTGCCGTGTCTACAAAGAACCTCATTGATTTCTACCTCCTGATTTTTCCATGAGAGTGAACCAGTCATCCTCTTACTTACAATTTATAACTTGTACGCACCATTGCACAAGTTGTTTTTATTTATTTTACCATATCTGACCCTTTATTTCCAAATAATTCATACTTATATAAGATGGTATATAGCACAAGAGATGGGGTTATTAATATAGTAATCTATGTTTTTTCCACAATCACATGATTAAAACACGGTAAAATGCACAATTTTATATTTTAAATTTGTGAATGTTTGTTGACACTTTTGAAGAAAAATGGGGTATATTATTACATGTAACCCCCCCCAATACATTATATAGTTTTTGCTACACCCCATAAGAAACGAAATACCTTCTCCGAAAAAAGACCAGCTTCCCCAGCTGGTCTTTTTCATTTATTTCTTTTTGTTTCTGCGTTCTTTTAAAATGCGTTCAAAGTCAGCCGCATCACCATCTTCCTGAAGGCGGCGTCTTCGTTCTTCTTTTCGCATGGCAATTTCTTTAGACTCTTTTCTTTTCTTTTTCACAACAAACACAGTTCCGGCTGCTAATGCAATAACCGCCGCAGCAAACCCAAGGGTCCCCAGTACTCCAATTCCTTTTTGAGCGTTGTTGTTTGTTTCCGCCTTTGTCTCTTCCTCCTGTTTTCCGGAAGATTCTGTTATCGGTTTCTCACTCTGGGATTCCTCCTGTTCTTTTGCAAACAGATAGGCCTGTCCGACTGCTCTGTCATTATAAGTATAGCGGATGAGTGCCACTGCACCTTTTGGGCTGCCAGCTGGCAGATCCGTCACCAGTTCCTTATCAACCTCAGAGAATTCTGCTCCTTTTGGAACAGTGACTGCTACGTTTTGCTCCAGTTCAAGATCGGAAGGCTGATAGCTTTTAGAACCTATGGATACAGGGGTGTTCCCAGACGTATATTCCGTCTCATTCCCTGCTAAGGGCAGATTTTCAAAATTGGTAAAACCAAATTCAAGAAGGTTCTTTCCATCAATAAAATACTGCCTTGGACTTCCCTTTAATATAACGGAAATCTCTCTTCTTCCATCTTTCTCCGCATACGTCACAAGGGTATTACCGGCTTTGATCAGATAACCGGTTTTTCCTGCAACAGCTGCAGGATAATAAAATTCACTGGATTGATCCGTGGTTTTTACCAGTCTGTGCTCATTATAAATGGTCAGACCCTCCGGATTATTGGCAGTGGTTGGAATCTTATGGCTGACGGCAGAACTGATCTCCACCATTTTTTTATTATTATAAGCAGCACGTGCGATGAGTGCCATATCATAAGCAGTTACATGCTGGGTATCTCCATTTAAACCTGATGGATTTTCAAAGTGGCTTTCTGTGCAGCCAAGCTCCACCAGTTTGTCATTCATCATCTTTACAAAAGCTTCTCTGCTTCCTCCTACATGTTCCGCCAGAGCATTGGCGGCCTGATTACAGGAATGCAAAATAAGAGAATAGAGGCAGTCCTCTACAGACAGCGTATCTCCATTGGTAACATTCAGTTTATTTCCGCTTCCTTCTTCTACATTGTAAACAGAGTCTTTGGAAAATGTCACCATATCGGTCAGATTACTGTTTTCCAGAACGATTAAAGCAGTCAGTATCTTTGTAATACTTGCCGGTGGATAAGCGGCGTGTATATTTTGTCCAAAGATAACGGTGCCTGTATCTGCATCAATTACAATTCCCGACTCTGCCTGGATGCCCGTGTCAGACGGCCAATCCGGTTTTGCATAAACGGTCATAAGAAACAGCTGGCAAATCAGTATGCAGCTTAACAGTACTTTTATCCGACGTTTCACGTATCATCCTCCTGACATGAAATATGCCCTAAAGCCGCACCAGAATAAGTATACGGTTTTAGGGCACTATTTTACTTCGCGTAATCTGTAACTCTGGACTCCCGGATCACGTTAACCTTAATCTGTCCCGGATACTCTAAGGAATCTTCGATTTTCTTAGAAATATCACGGGCCAGGAGTACCATATCATCATCGTTAATCTGATCAGGAACTACCATAATCCGAACTTCGCGTCCTGCCTGAATGGCAAAGGACTTGTCCACTCCCTTAAAGGAGTTGGTGATATCTTCTAACTGTTTTAATCTGTTTGTATATGTTTCCAGAGTCTCTCTTCTGGCACCAGGTCTTGCAGCAGATATGGTATCTGCTGCCTGGACAACGCAGGCAATCAGACTCTGTGGTTCTACATCGCCATGATGAGATTCCACGGTGTTTAGTACGATTGCGGATTCTTTGTATTTCTTACATAACTCCAGTCCCAGCTGAATATGAGAACCTTCCATCTCATGATCCACAGCTTTTCCAATATCATGTAATAAACCGGCACGTTTTGCCATACGGATATCAAGACCGATCTCTCCGGCTAACAGCCCGGATAACTGAGCGACCTCAATGGAATGCTTTAACGCATTCTGTCCATAGCTTGTTCTATATTTCAGTTTTCCAAGCAAACGTATGAGTTCTGGATGAAGCCCGTGAATGCCAACTTCAAGAGCGGCAGCTTCCCCTTCCTCACGCATATTGGTCTCAACTTCTTTTTGCGCCTTCTCCACCATCTCCTCGATTCTGGCTGGGTGAATACGTCCATCCACAATGAGGCGTTCCAACGCGATTCTAGCTACTTCTCTACGAACCGGATCAAATCCGGATAAAACAACTGCCTCCGGGGTATCATCAATAATCAATTCCACACCCGTCAGGGTTTCTAACGTGCGGATGTTACGGCCTTCTCTTCCGATAATACGGCCCTTCATCTCATCATTGGGAAGCTGAACAACAGAAACGGTTGTCTCTGCCACATGGTCCGCTGCACATCTTTGAATGGCAGTAACCACATATTCTTTTGCTTTTTTATCAGCTTCTTCTTTTGCTTTGTTTTCCAGTTCCTTAATTAATTTCGCAGTGTCATGTTTAACATCATCTTCAACAGATTTTAAAAGATATTCTTTTGCCTGTTCGGAGGTAAGTCCGGAAATTTTTTCCAGTTCCTGAATGCCTTTTTCATAAAGAGATTCCACTTCGGAATTTCTCTTATTCAGGGCTTCCTCTCGAGCAGCAAGACCTGCTTCTCGTTTTTCCATAGTCTCAGACTTCTTGTCCAAGTTTTCTTCCTTGCTTAATACTCGTCTTTCATAACGTTGAAGCTCAGCTCTTCTCTCCCTGGTTTCCTTTTCCAGTTCGTTCTTAGTCTTTAAAGACTCTTCTTTCGCCTCAAGGAGAGCTTCACGCTTCTTTGTCTCAGCGGTCTTTAATGCTTCATCTATTATTTCCCGGGATTTTTCTTCTGCAGAGCCAATTTTGCTTTCGTAAGTGTTCTTACGATATGCGGTCGCAGCAGACCAGGCAATAAAAGCAACTACTACTGATGCAATGATCGTAATCAATGCAGCCGTGAATACTGATACTGACACAGGAGCACCTCCTTATTTTATTTTCATTGTACAACAATACAACACTACAATTTTAAACTGTTTTATACATTATGTCAAGTATTTCACCTCTGTTTCCGGTATACTTATACACATTTTCACTATTGTCAGTCTTCGACAAAAATTTCGCCCAAAACCCGGCTTACCGCTTCATAAGAAAAACCTTTTCTGCCCAGGGATGCCATCACTTTGCTCTTCTCTCTGGCGTCCATCTGCTCTGGGTTTAAGCGCTTTTTCCTGATATAATCTCTGACTATGGCAGCCTCATCTACAGGCTGCTCCTTCAATATATCTCCAATGATTTCCTTGTCCAATCCTTTTCTCTTAAGTTCAAACTCAATCTGCCGTTCGCTCTTTTTTCTGGAATTAAATTCCACATATCTTTTTGCGTATTCCTGGTCATTGATAAAACGGTGCTCCTTTAGGAAATGAATGGCATAATCAATGACCTCCTGGGGGTAAAACCCCTCCTTTAATTTTCTCCGCAGCTCCTGCTCCGTCTTATCGGAGGATTTTAAAAGAAACAGAACCCGCTCCCTGGCTCTCTTGTACAGAATCTCCTTCACGATCTCCTGATAAACCTCTTCCGAAATCTCGCTTCCTTCTTCTATGAAATATCGTTTTAATTCCCCTCTATAAAGAACAAGAGTAAAGTCATCATCAAGAATGACTTTACTCCTGCGTTTATCGACGGGCACTATCTCTGTTACTATCATATGCCCTCCAGTGTTTTTATTCCTTAACAGCTCCGGTCTTATCTTCCTCCGGCTTAATACGCTTGCTTTCCTTTTCCGGTGCACGGTCACCTGCAATGGATTTTTCCTCTGCAAGCCCGTACTTCACGCGGACTTTATTCTCTATCTCCAGACAAACAGCCGGGTTGTCCTGAAGATAAATCTTGGAGTTTTCTCTTCCCTGACCGATCTTCACGTTATTATAGGCAAACCATGCGCCGCTTTTCTCAACAATATTCTCTTTTACCGCCAGATCCAGGATATCTCCTTCTTTGGAAATTCCTCTTCCGAACATGATATCAAACTCAGCTTCCTTAAATGGGGGAGCGATCTTGTTCTTAACCACCTTCACACGGGCTCTGTTACCTACCATATCGCCGCCCTGCTTTAAGGTCTCAATCTTACGGATATCCATACGGACAGAAGCGTAGAACTTAAGTGCACGGCCGCCGGTGGTTGTCTCCGGACTTCCGAACATAACTCCTACTTTTTCTCGAAGCTGGTTAATGAATAAAACAATACAGTTGGACTTGCTGATAACAGCAGTAAGCTTTCTGAGAGCCTGGGACATAAGCCTTGCCTGAAGACCTACGTGGGAATCACCCATGTCTCCCTCAATCTCCGCTTTGGGCACAAGGGCTGCAACAGAGTCTACAATGATGATATCAACTGCACCAGAACGAACCATGGTTTCCGTGATCTCTAGAGCCTGTTCTCCGTTATCTGGCTGTGAAATATATAAATTATCGATATCAACACCGATGTTCTTTGCATAAACAGGGTCAAGGGCGTGCTCCGCATCGATAAATCCTGCGATTCCTCCACGCTTCTGAACCTCTGCTACCATATGAAGAGCAACTGTGGTCTTACCACTGGATTCCGGTCCATAGATCTCCACAACTCTTCCTTTGGGAATTCCGCCAAGGCCAAGTGCGATATCCAGACTTAATGCTCCGGTGGGTATGGTCTCTACATTCATATTGGTTCCAGAATCTCCCAGCTTCATGACAGATCCTTTTCCATATGCTTTCTCTATCTGGGTAAGTGCGGCATCCAGTGCTTTCAGCTTATCATCTTTATTCATCTTATCCTCCAACACGAACAAATGTTCTTTTAATATTATAATGATAGTATATTTCCAGGCAAAAGTCAACCTGTATTTTTACGCTTCTTCAATCATACGCATCACACTCCTGCCTTAGTGGGTTTACTTAATATAGTTACTTTGGAAAATAGGGCGAAACGCCTGAATGGTAGACAAAAAAGGCAGACTGCCTTATGACTTCTGTTTTACTATAGCACAGACATAAGGACTCTGCAAGTTTTTCCTGACAAAGACAGATACGGACCGCCTTAAAAAAAAGAACAGTCCGTATCCATTTTCTATAGCAGAAGCTGCTCTACATCAAGCATTCCCCAACCCTGCTGGTTCATGGGGAGCCCGGCATCCACAGCCCGCTCTCTTAACATTAATTTTACATCCCGATTGCTCATATAGGGATATTTCTGAAGCAACAGTGCAATGGCTCCGGATACCAGGGGAGTGGACATGGAAGTCCCGCTTTTTGTCTGATACTGCCCTGGTTCATTGGAACAACTTATGATTCCGGCTCCGGGAGCAATGATTTCCGGCTTACAGATACATGCACCGGTTGGACCTCTGCCGGAATAGTCAATCATCCGGTTTCCCATTACATTTACCTCTTTGTAATCATCGGAACAGCCTACCGTTATCACTTTTCTGCTGATTCCGGGCGTTGTAATGGTATTGGTTCCAGGTCCCATGTTTCCTGCTGCAACACATACCACAAGACCGTCATCCCAGGCCGCATTTACACCTCTTACCAGTACGGAATTTTCCGTCATTCCTTTTCTTGAAAAGGAACCAACCGATATATTTACAATCCTGATTCCATACCTCTCTCTATTGTCACGGATCCACTTCAGACCAGAAAGTACATCTGAAGCATATCCATTTCCTTTTTTGTCCAATACTTTCAGCATAATAATGTGGCACTCCGGAGCAACCCCCATATAGAGGCCATTGGAGGCTCTTCCCTCTCCTGCTATGATTCCGGATATATGAGTACCATGGCCATTGTCATCGTATGGCTCCCGCCTGCGGTGAACAATGTCCACAAAAGCTGCCAATCTATGTTCAAGATCCTCATGAAGGTAAATTCCCGTATCAAGAACTGCAACACCAATTCCGCGACCGGTCAGTCCCATGCGAAGGGCACTGTCACAGTGTATCACTTCTCTTACCTGATTCACAGTCCGCTACCTGATTCCTTTTTTTATTAAGATATTCCGGTACGCTTCCCATGGTTTCTATTCCATCTAAAATACAGGCAGGAATTTTACATCTGCAGTTTATATCCCAATGCAGTTTCAACCATATTAAGAAAATCTTCATAATCTATTCAAATAATATACAAACTTTTCAGGAAGCGGTGTGTTATACTAAACACATAAGAAATGCACAACGTAACAATTATCCTTTCACCCTTTTTGAAAATCCGAAAATCCTAAGAAAAGTCCCCTGTGTCATAGACACAGGGATTTTTCTGTACAAAAAAGAAGATCCCGTTGACAGATGTCTGAAAACGAGGTCTTCTTTTTTTATTATATGCAATTATTCATACTTTATATTTTTAAGCACATCAAAGCAATCAAACGTTGCAAAATAGTCTTTTGGAGTCTCTGCCCTGCGAATCAGCTCTACAGATCCATCCTCTTTGAGAAGCAGCTCTGCAGATTTTAATTTACCGTTGTAATTATATCCCATGGCATACCCGTGAGCACCAGTATCATGAATAAAAAGCAGGTCACCCCTGGATATCTCCGGCAGCATGCGGTCAATGGCAAACTTATCGTTATTCTCACAAAGGGAACCTACAACATCATACTTATGGCTGCAGGGAGCATCCTCTTTCCCCATAACCGTTATGTGATGGTAGGCACCATACATGGCAGGTCTCATAAGATTTACTGCACAGGCATCTACGCCCACATACTCTTTGTGTGTATGTTTTTCATGAATGGCTCTGGTAACCAACGCGCCGTAGGGTCCTAACATAAACCGCCCAAGCTCCGTATAGATTGCCACATCCCCCATTCCTTCCGGAACAAGTACTTCTTCATAAACCTTTCTTACTCCCTCACCAATTGCCAGGATATCGTTGGGTTCCTGACCCGGACGGTAAGGAATACCAATTCCGCCGGAAAGATTGATAAAAGTGACCTCTGCTCCTGTTTCCTTTTTTAACTTGACTGCAAGCTCAAAAAGAACCTTTGCAAGAAGGGGATAATATTCCGTAGTCACCGTATTGCTTGCCAGAAATGCATGAATTCCGAATTTCTTTGCTCCCTTACTCTTTAAGATCCGAAATGCCTCAAAGATCTGCTCTGTGGTCATACCATACTTGGCATCTCCGGGATTATCCATAATATCATTGCTGATCTTAAATATTCCGCCCGGATTATAACGGCAGCTGATGGTTTCCGGAATATGACCGATGGCTTTTTCCAGAAAATCAATATGAGTAATGTCATCCAGATTGATGATTCCTCCGATCTGGTCTGCAAACTGGAATTCCTCTGCAGGCGTGTCATTGGAGGAAAACATAATGTCGGAACCGGAAAATCCTATGGCATCAGACATCATAAGCTCCGTCATAGAGGAACAGTCAGCTCCGCATCCATACTCTTTTAATATATTTAAAATAAATGGATTGGGAGTTGCCTTCACCGCAAAATATTCCCGGTATCCCTTATTCCAGGAAAATGCTTCTTTTAATTTCTTCGCATTCTCCCTGATGCCCTTTTCATCGTATAAATGGAAGGGAGTTGGATATTCATTCACAATTTCTTCTAATTGTTCTCTGGTTACAAATGGTCTTTTCTCCATTGTTTTCCTCTCCTCTCATAACGTTACCATATGCAGAAAAGAGCCCTCTCCGGCACATCTGCTGGTAAGCTACATTGTACCGGGGATAGACTCTTTTGTCTACACTTTTTTGTATAAATATTCAGAAATACTGTAAGAAGTCATTAATCGACTGTCACAACACGCATAATATTGGTGTGAGCTGCAGGCTCATGCTTTCTTGCAGGGCTTACTACACCAGCGGTTACAACCACTATGTCATCCTCTTTAATAATGGATCTTGCCTTTAACAGTTCCAGAGAGGAATAGATTAACACGTCAGTTGACTCGGCACGTCTTGCCTGGAATGGTATAACACCCCAGTACAGCTGCATCTGGCGAAGAGCTGATGCACTTGGAGATAAACCGATGATTAAACTTTCCGGTCTCCACTTGGATAACAGTCTTGTGGTGAAACCAGTAATACTTGGAGCTACAATCACTTTTGCGCCCAGATCATGAGCGGTGGATACGGAAGAGTAGCATACTGCATTGGATACATTCTGTGTATTCACAGCAGATACCTTACGCTGTCTGTATCCGGTATAGTCCAGGTGCTTTTCTGTTTCTTCTACGATGGAAGCCATCATGGAAAGAGCCTCTACCGGATATTTACCCATTGCAGTCTCACCAGAAAGCATAACTGCGTCAGTTCCGTCATAAACAGCATTGGCAACGTCAGTTACTTCTGCTCTGGTTGGACGTGGATTACGGATCATGGAATCTAACATCTGTGTTGCAGTAATAACCGGTTTGCAGGCCTCATTACATTTCTCAATAATGCTTTTCTGGATAAATGGAACTTCCTGAGCGGGAATCTCAACACCCATATCACCACGGGCAACCATGATTCCATCACTGGCTTCAATAATTTCATCCAGGTTTTCAATTCCTTCTGCATTCTCAATCTTTGCAATGACTGCGATATCAGAGCCATGCTCAGCCAGAATATCCTTAATTTCACGGACAGCTGCTGCCGTACGTACAAAGGAAGCTGCAATAAAATCAAAGCCCTGTTCGATACCAAAACAGATATCTGCTTTATCCTTATCAGTAAGGGCCGGAAGTTTTATCTTTACATTAGGAACATTAACTCCCTTTCTCTCACCCAGTTCGCCGCCGTTTACAATTCTGCATACGATTTCGCTGCCCTTAACTTCTAAAACCTCAAGTTCAATCAAACCGTCATCAATCAGAATACGGTTGCCTGCAACTACATCTTCATTTAAGCCGTCATAGTTGATATGGCCCTTACTCTCGTCACCCACAACCTCTTCTGTTGTGAGAACATAGGTATCGCCTTCTTTTAAGGTTACCTTTTTACCATCTTTTAAAAGTCCGGTACGAATCTCCGGTCCTTTTGTATCAAGAAGAGCAGCGATTGGAAGGTCTAATTCCTGGCGAATGCTCTTTAACATGTCAAGACGTTCTTTTTGTTCCTCATAGTCACCATGTGAGAAGTTAAATCTGGCAATATCCATTCCGTGCTCAGCAAGTGATTTCATCAGTGCGCGGTCATTTGTGTTTGGTCCCATCGTGCAAATAATTTTGGTTCTCTTCATATTATCCTCCGTAGCTAGTTGGTCGTATCACCGGTTGTGGGGTTATCCGATGTTACATGTTTATGTGTATACAAATGCTCCGAACAGTATTCTAAACTGCCTTCACATTTTGAACAATACCGGAATTCCAGGTTTGGGGAATCCTTTTCGGTCCGACCGCATACGGCGCACTTGTGGTGGGTTCCTCCCTGGGGCATAATTTTCATCTGACGGTGAAAATTCTGCTTTCTTTTGATTTCCTTCGGATTAAACCGGTTTAAGTCCCGGGTCAGAAGGAAAAACACGAAAAAGTTTATCAGCGACATGACAATCGTAATTCTGGTTGCCATATTTCCCATAATAAACTCATACAGGAAATAGATTCCATTAAACATCGCCATCCATTTGGCCTTAATGGGAATCACAAAAAACAGAAGAAATTCCAGATCAGGGAATGTTGCAGCAAAAGCAAAAAACAGAGAATAATTTAAAAATTCCGTTGTCAGATAAATTCTCTGTCAGAAAAAGATGTAAACAACCAAAGC
>SVDT01000073.1:0-5296 GCA_015057775.1 Paenibacillaceae bacterium
TACATAACAGGCATCCGCATACTATATACCATAAGTAAAACAGATTGGATGCCGGTTATGCAAAAAATATTGGATGAGAATTATTACGATTTTATCATTGATAACTCCATGATACCCAGATATAGTACCGGAGATAACATCACATTATTAAATGATGCTCATTCATTGCTGCATATCTCCAGAAGTGTGATGGACGTTTGCGATATTGGACGCACTCCCTATTACGCCTTCCCATCAGTTTATACCCTTGCCTCTTCTGCCAGCGATGAAATTTCCCCCAGTAAAACCGTGGAGTACAATACCAATTACAATCTACTTGGGCAATGTACACTGGTTGGCATTGTAGACACGGGGATCGATTATCAGCATCCGGCTTTCCGAAATGCAGATGGTTCCACCCGTATCGTATCCCTATGGGATCAGACTGATCAGAGCGGGGTATCTCCAAAAGACTTTACCTTTGGTACAGAATACAGCAAGCAGCAGATCAATGCCGCACTGCTTACCAATAATACGCTGTCACTTGTCCCTACAGTTGATACGATCGGCCATGGAACCGCCATAGCCAGTATAATATCAGGCAGTATTGATACCAAAAATTCATTTAGTGGAATTGTTCCTTATAGCGAACTTGTTGTGGTGAAATTAAAAGAGGCAAAGAAAAATCTGAAAAATGTTTTTTTAATACCAGAGGATGAACTGTGTTTCCAGGAATCTGATATTATTCTTGGTATCCGTTATCTGGTTGAAGAAGCAAAAAAAATGGAACGCCCCCTTGTCATTTGTATTGCACTGGGAACCAGCCAGGGAATTCATGACGGGCAGAGCGTAATGAGCCAGTATCTGGCAAATCTTCTGCTCTTATCAGGTGTTAATGCTTCCATTGCTGCAGGTGATGAAGGGAATCGTGGCCGACACTTTTTTGGAAACATTGATTCGGCACCCTATAGCACCGAATTTCAGTTAAACATAGGTAATGAAGATAAAAAATTATCCATGGAAATATGGCCCAACATTCCTGGCAGACCGACTATCCAGATTATTTCTCCGGATCGAATGATTACATATAAAATTGAACCTTCCTTTAACGAATGTATAAAATTTGCTTTTGGTCAGGGTCTGGTATGGGTCAATAACATTGTTTTTGAGGAAGAAACCGGGCTGCAGCTGATCTTAATGCGCTTTGACCAGGCTGAACCAGGACTTTGGACCTTCCGCCTGGACAGCACAGAAAACCAGCCTTTTTATTTTAATTCCTGGCTTCCGTCTGGTAATCTCATATCGGATTATACCTACTTTATAAATGCAAGTCCTGATACTACCATAACCAATCCAGGAAATTCAATTAATACGCTGACTACCTCCGCCTACAACCAGATTGACGGCACAATATTAGATCAGTCTGGTAGAGGCTATACCAGCAACGGAATGGTTAAACCAGACATTGCAGCTCCCGGTTACCAGATCCCATGCGCACTTCCCCAAAACCGGTACGGAACTATGAGCGGGACAGGAGCTGCGGCTGCCCAGGCGGCAGGAGGAATTGCCATGGTCATGGAATGGACTCTGTGCAAAGGGAATTTTACCTCTATTACCGGAAAACAAATTAACCGCATGATTGCCCGTGGAGCAAAACGCAGCAGCTCCTATCTCTATCCCAATAATGTATGGGGTTACGGACAGTTAGATATTGATGGGTTAATTTCCCGACTGATTAATGTTTTATAACCAGCTTCTCAATAACAATGGTCAGATACCGGAAAAGAGACTCTGCAGCAAAGGAAAAAACAATCAATAATAACACACATATATTAGACATTTCACTTATGGCAAACAGCTGATGAAGAAAGATTCCGCAAAATACCAACCCCAGTATATTAAATATTATAATGCCGTTTTTCAAAGGATTGAGAGGCGCACTGATCTTCGTGAGTATCATAAAGCCAACCACAGACAATAGCATGGTAGACGCAGTAGCGATGTCATTCTTAGGAAGAGAAAATACTTCTCCACAAACAACCAGGGCTCCCACTGCCAGTACGTCTGTCAATCCAGCAGGAAGTGCTTTAATCAGCACATTTTTCAGGAAATGGCCTTTGATGCGGTTTTTATTTGGTTCCAAGGCAAGCAAAAATCCAGGAAAACCTATGGTAAACATACTGATCAGCGATATCTGGGAAGGTTCCAGTGGGTAGGTAAATGAAATTACCAGTGAAAGCAGGGCGAGCAATATGGAGAAGATGTTCTTCACCAAAAATAAGACCGCCGAACGCTGTACGTTATTTACTACTCGTCTACCTTCTATTACTACGCTTGGCATATGAGCAAAATCGGAATCCAGTAAAACCACCTGAGCCGCCTGTGCAGCAGCTTCACTTCCCGATGCCATTGCCACACTGCAATCTGCATCCTTCATTGCAAGAATATCATTTACTCCGTCTCCAGTCATAGCAACCGTATGACCGGCCTTTTGAAGTGCCTGTACCAGTTTTTGTTTCTGTTTTGGCGTAACACGCCCGAATACCGTATATTCTTCTAAAGCACTTGCAAGCTTACTGTCTGTATCCAGAGTCCCTGCATCTATAAACTGATCTGCATGCTCTATTCCTGCACGTCTGGCAACCTCCGATACTGTCTCTGGATTGTCTCCCGATATGACTTTGACGCATACCCCCTGCTCTTTGAAATAAGAAAAGGTCTCTCTTGCATTTTCCCGGATGGGATTTGTTAAAATAATATATCCCAACGGCACTACCTTTTCTGTCAGTCCAGCCTTCAGACTGCTTCCTTCATATTTCCCAAGCAAAAGGACTCTGTGACCATTTTTAATATAAGTGCTGATTTCAGGAAGAATAAGATGATACTCTTCCCCCATTATAAATTCAGGTGCTCCAAGTAAGAAGCTGCCATCTGAAAATGATACTCCGCTGTATTTTGTAGTAGATGAAAATGGAATCACCTCAATGCTTTCCCTTTTTTTTGAATTGGGATCGAATGCTGCGACATACTTCCGGATTGCATGCATTGTTGCATTATCATCGGGAATGGACATAGCATAATCCGTTAAAAGCAGCTCAAGTTCCTCTTTCGTCTTAATCATCTGGGAATTTACTTTGCTTGGGAGTATTTCTAAAACCTCCATACCCGGTTCCGTTATTGTCCCTGTCTTATCAACGCACAGTACGTCTACCCTCGCAAGGGCTTCGATACTTTTCATATCATGGAGAATGACCTGATTTTTTGCTAATCGCATGGTACTTAAAGCGAGGGCTATGGTAGTCAGTAAATAAAGTCCCTCCGGTATCATACCGATAATAGCGGCTACCATGGAAACAATGCTTTTTTGCATGGTTTCATGATTCAGATAATATCCCTGGGAAAATAAAAGGATACCGATGGGGATAATTCCTATACCAATCCATTTTACCAGCTGATTGATGGAGCGGATCATTTCTGACTGCTCTCCGCTTCCCATGGCTTTTGCTTCAGCCGTGAGTTTAGTTATATAGGAGTCATTTCCTACATGTTCCAGCTTTGCATAACATTGCCCGGAAATCACAAAACTTCCTGATAAAAGACTGCTTCCGCTTATCTTTTCAATTTCGTCTGCCTCACCTGTTAAAAGAGCTTCATTGACCTGTATATTACCCTCAATCACAATTGCATCTGCACAAATCTGATTTCCGGCTGACAGTAAGACTATATCGTCTTTTACTAATTGCTGGGACAGGATTTGCTTCTGTACTCCGTTTCTGAACACAATCGAATGGGGGGCGTTAATTAAATTCATCTTATCCAGTATTTGTTTGGCACGAAGTTCCTGTACAATTCCTATTATGATGTTTCCTATAATAACAGGTAAAAATGTCAGGTTGCGGTAGGAACCAACGTAAATCAGCAGTATGGCTATAATTAGAAATATCAGGTTAAAATAGGTCAGTATATTGGACAGAATTATATTTTTAACGGACTTTCCAGTTGAAATGTCGCTCTGATTTACCAGCCCCTGTTCTACTCTTTCATTTACCTCATCTTCCGTAAGTCCTCTCCAGCCAGTGTTTTGCGCATCATTTGTCATATCACTCATCTTACACCTCATAATCATTTTATAAGTTTCTATTGTAACAATAATATCTTAAACAACTGCTAAAACTTTATTAATTATTCTAAAGCAGAATGAAAATTTTTTATTACTATAATTTATATTGACTATTGTTATCTTCTGTGGTATATTAAATTAGTATTTTAATAAAGTTTTGATTTCGCATATATTTGTAAGTCATTATTCTATTGATGATTTACAAGTATATGCGATTTTTAGTTTTAAGCAGAATACACAATAATTTTAAGGAGGTATCTTTTCATGAAAAAAGGTACAGTAAAATGGTTTAATGCACAAAAGGGTTTTGGTTTCATCTGTGACGAAGAAGGCAACGATATTTTCGTTCATTTCTCCGGTCTTGCTATGGAAGGTTTCAAATCTTTAGAAGATGGCCAGTCTGTTGTTTTCGAAACAATCAACGGTAACCGTGGTCTTCAGGCAGTTAACGTTCACGTAGCATAATTTCATACAGATGTACGAATCACGTCTATTTATCCATTTTCTTCAAATACCCATTTGATAAAGTGAATTTGTTAAAGTGAAAATGTACCAACTATCTGTATTTTAAAAAGTCAGAGTAATTTTTATTTATTACAGCTAAGCCAGCAAGGTTTATTTTATATTCCCTGCTGGCTCAAACTAATTTAAATGGCGGGCACGATATAATTCGTATGCCCGCCATTTAAATTTACAGTATTAATCACAGCCACAGTCATCGTGATCGTCATGATGATGATGGCACCGAGGATCATTACAGCCTGCTCTATATCCAGCCCAGTAAGCTCTTCTAACTTCCTCTGAGCAGTCAACTTCATTATCATCATCGTCACAATTATTATTACAATTGCCGTTACAATTGCAATTACAATTATTATTGCAGCGATTTCCGCAACCCCAGAAGCATCCCATTGTTTACTACCCCCTTTTCGAATTATAATGTATTATATGGTTCTTAAAGACAACATGTGAATGGAGTAGCGCAGGCTTGTCCGGCTTGTTCACACAATAAAAGAACATGCATATATTATTATTACAGAACGAGATATCAAAACATTACCGGGGAGCACAAAAACGAGCGCAAGCCGCCGCAAATCCGCCTTACCAATGTAAAATAACTCATTTTCCGCGCTGTCAGACTTTGTATCTTCGGTTGATAATGAGTTCTGTAAACTGCCCGATCATAAGTATGAAACC
>SVDT01000073.1:5306-17848 GCA_015057775.1 Paenibacillaceae bacterium
CCCTTTTCTAATTAATCTGATCTTCGTTTGGTATTCGGTCCCATACCTTCTCTGCGGGAATTATGGGTATGGTTCTGATTCTCAACTTTCCCTTTTTCTTCCCTGTATTGATTGGCTGAATTTGTTTTCTTTGTATCATCCTTAGACATAATTATCACCTCATAATTAATATGTCTGCCAGTTCCATATTTTATGCAAATCTGGTTTTACGCATAAATTATTCCGCCTGGTGCATTCTAATTGTGAGGTGATAATTATGTCATATATAGCTCCTGCAGTCCAGGCAAAATTTGAAACGCTTTCCATTGATTTAAAAAATCAGATCCTGGAACGAAATGTGCAGATCAACAACATTTACGACCTGATCCGCGTTCTGGAAGATATCGTAAATGAGGGGAAATGATCCTTGTGTTAACAGCCATAGGTCTATGAAGACCTGTGGCTGTTTTCATCTGCCCCACAGGCCTAAAAAAGAAATAAGGGCCGAACCACTGAGGAACGACCCATGAAAAAATAAATATTCAATTATCTGCAGCTTCTTAAGAATGAGGAAAGCTGACGAGTATTGCAGGAACTTCCGGTATTGCAGGTCTTGCCTGTACAGGATGCACCTTTCTTGCCAGTTGAAGTATTGCAGTTAGAGCTGTTGGTGTTACATCCATACTTGCTTAACAGACTGTTTAAAGACTGTCCATTGCAGGATGAAGTATAGCAGTTAGAAGAAAAACAGTTAGGCACTGAACTGGAACAGGTCGCTGCCTGTGCTGTAATTGGTGTTCCTGCTACGGTTAATACAGCTGCTGCTGCTAATACAAATGCTGGTAATTTTCTCATGGTAATATCCTCCTTATTTGTTACACAAATGTTACATTTCCTTTACGAAACATATCATAACATACATAAAATGGAATTACACTAGGAGAAAAATGGCAATTAACCTATCTTTTCCAGTTGATATTCATCCACTGCCAGCTTCAGGGCACCCATGATCCCCTGGTTGTCGTTAAGGCTTGGTAAAACAATATAATGCTCCATATCTTCCAGTTCTTTTGTTTTGATATAACCGCCCAGCTGACGGGTTACTTCCTCTCTCACCAATGGAATCAAATGCTCCTGATGCATCACACCGCCTCCCAGAATAATACGCTGGGGAGAAAGTACCATAATATAATCAACAAGTGCCTGAGCGATATAATAAGCTTCCAGCTCCCAGACTTCTTTTCTGTCTGCCAGCTGTGCTCCCTTCATTCCCCAACGAGCCTCTATGGCAGGACCTGCTGCCATGCCTTCCAGGCAGTTTTTGTGGTATGGACACGCTCCCTCAAAAGAATCTTCAGGATGTCTGGATAAAAGCAGATGTCCGCCCTCCGGATGAAGCATTCCGTGAAGCAGCTTTCCATTGGTTATAATACCAGCTCCCACGCCAGTTCCAATGGTAATATACATACTGTTCTCAAGCCCCTTTGTAATCCCCCAGGTGGCCTCACCAAGGGCGGAACCATTCACATCCGTATCAAACCCCACCGGTACCTTTAAAGCCTCTTTAAATGCTCCCACAATATCATAGTTCAGCCACGCAAGCTTGGGAGTGGTTGTAATATAGCCATACGTATCTGAATTCCTGTTAAGATCAATGGGACCGAAGCATCCGATTCCCAATGCTTCAATTTCCTTATCCAAAAAATATGCAATCAGTTTGGGCATGGTAATCTCCGGTGTCTCCGTCGGTATGGAAACCCGCTCTAAAATCTCGCCGTTCTCATTGCCTATGGCACAAACCATCTTTGTGCCTCCTGCTTCTAATGCTCCCAGTCTCATGACTTCTCCTCCTGCTTTATTCGGGATTGGAACAGATGACAGACATCTTCCCCTCAAATCTGCACTCTTTACTCTTTGCCGGTATAATAAAATTCTGACCTGCTTCCAATGGAATTCCATTGATGGAACCTTTTCCGCTTATCACACTGACATTGGTAAAAAACTTAGAAAAATCTTTTGCAAATACCCCATCAATATCATACTTGTCCACAGAGTAGTACTTACAGGTGATTAAATGTGTATGCACAGCCCCGGATAGCTTCTCTGTTACAGCTGTTGCCTGATTTTCCTTAAATGGTGCTCTGATGGTGGCAATACTCTGTTCCACATGCAGCTGTCTTGGTTTTCCATCCGAAAGACGGTCATAGTCATAGACACGGTAAGTGATGTCACTGCTCTGCTGGGTCTCAAGAATTAAAGTTCCGCCCTTAATCGCATGGACGCAGCCCGGATTAATCTGGAAAAAATCTCCCTTCTTAACGGGAACAGTCCGTATAAATTCCTCCCACTGATGGTTTCGTATCATGAATTCCATCTCGTCCCGGTCTTTGGCATAATGACCGATTACAATTTCTGTATCCGGTTCACAGTCCAGAATGTACCAGCATTCTGTTTTTCCAAGAGAACCATTCTCATGAATCTTTGCATAACTGTCGTCAGGATGTACCTGAATGCTTAAATCATTCTTTGCATCGATGATTTTAACCAGAAGAGGAAACTGGTCTCCGGGATAAAAACCAAATATCTCCGGTTTTTCCTTCCATAAACGGCTTAGAAGCTTTCCGTCATAAATTCCACCGGCAATCTGGCATTCCCCATTCTTATGAGCACTGATTGCCCAGCATTCCCCTGTAGTATCGCTTGGTATGTCATATCCAAATACTGTCCGAAGCTTATTGCCGCCCCAGATGGCTTCCTTAAAAACAGGTTCCAGAAATAAAAACTCCATCACTCTTCCTCCTTATGTGTCAACCCTGTATGCTTACTGCCTATATTTTACATGAATATCAGTAAAAGGAAAAGAGGTATTTCAAGTTAAAGAGAATCTTTTCCATATACTTCAATCTGAGTAAGGGCAGGGAACGGAGAAGGATCATCTGCTTTTATTAAATTACTCAGCTTTAACCAGGTAATCTTACTCTTTTTTATTGAGAATATATGAGGTTTTATGCTTTTTTCCATTTTCACAACCTGACTCGATCCATCTGAAAATGTAAAGGTTACTTCCACCCACCAGTTATCGTGGGGGAAATCGGCACGGGTATATAATACAATCTGGTCAAAATCCACTTCCCGTCCAAAATCCAGAGTGATTTCTGCATCATCCTGACGGTTAATTCCCCATGATTCATAGGGCCACTCACCATGGGATTCATTGGCAAGAACGCCATCGATGGCATTGCGTGCTGCAAATACAGCCTCACCTCTGGTTTCCACATTGGCAAATGCATGAGGGAAACAACCGGTATCACCATGCTGGTCCATTACATTGACTGCAAGATTGCGGTACTGTTTTACTTCTGTTTCCACAGCTTTCCGAATGGTAAGGTAATGCTTTGTTCCGGTAAATGCCTTGGGATTGTAGGATACTTTTTTATCTCCAAATGGTATGGTAAACATCACTTCCGGTTTTGTTATATAGACTAAGGATTCATCCATACAGTCATCAATCCGGATTACGTAATGTCCGCCGGGTTCATCTGTTTTGCATACAATGGCATCTCCTTCTTCATAACTGCCTTCATACACCAGGACTGCCTGCTCCTCTCCTGATGCAAACGCTTTTATGGTATCACTTAACCCCTTTACAGTAATTGATACACTGGTCATCATTCGTCCTCCCGCTCTTCCTGTTCAAAATAGTCTTTGTATTCTACCTCAATCTGGTGTTTCATACGTTTCATGCTGTAAGTCAAGTGTTCTCTAAGAGATTGTTCCAGACCTTCAATGTCCTTTTTTTCCAGCAATTCAAATAGCTCTGTATGCTCTCTGATGATTCTTGTAAAATCGGTTTCTGTTACAAAATCCAGCATTCTGAATCTGGTGTAATGAAGCTGCTGTGCCTGTATCATATCCCAGAGTTTCCGTTTACCCGTAGCACGATACCAGATGGCGTGCATCTGTGCGTCCATGCGGTAAAACTGCTCTGGTTCAAATCCTTTTTCCAGTATAAGCGCCTGCTGCCTGCGGATCATATACCGGACTTCCTCCATCCAGAGTGGAGTCGCCATATTGGCAAAATCACGCATAACCATGGTTTCCACGGCAACGCGCATGTAAATCATCTGTTTGATGGTATCCAGATTAAGAAGTGTCACCTGCGTACCGGAATAAGGTACGGATATGACGAATCCCTGCTCCTGCAGCTTTCTTACCGCTTCTCTTACAGGAGTCCGCGATACACCAAACCGTTCGCAAATCTCATTTTCACTTATGATCTGTCCGGGCTTTAATTCCAGATCCAGAATCTCCTGCTTTAAAGTTTCAAACACCAGGTCGCCACGGTTTTTATAGGTCTTGGTCTTTCCTTCCATTGAACCCTCTCCGTCCTTAAAATTAAACATAATAGTTAAATAAAATATGCCATGACTCCCGCCTGTTAAGGGCGGGCATCATGGCCATGTTTATCCCACTGGGGACTTCCCTGTAAGGGCATGCAATTACTGTGGCTGTTTACCGATGTAAGCTAAAATACCGCCGTCAACGTAAAGAATATGTCCATTGACAAAGTTAGAAGCATCAGAAGAGAGGAATACTGCAGGACCTGAAAGATCCTCAGCTTCACCCCAGCGTCCTGCCGGTGTCTTAGCAATGATAAACTGATCAAAGGGATGTCTGGAACCATCTGCCTGTACCTCACGTAAAGGTGCAGTCTGTGGTGTTGCAATGTAGCCAGGTCCGATACCGTTACACTGAATGTTAAATTCACCGTACTCAGAAGCAATGTTCTTTGTCAGCATCTTCAGTCCGCCCTTTGCAGCTGCATAAGCAGATACAGTCTCACGTCCAAGCTCAGACATCATAGAACAGATATTAATAATCTTTCCATGACCTTTTTTAATCATTGACGGAATCACTGCCTTTGCTACGATAAACGGAGCATTTAAGTCAACATCAATTACCTGTCTGAACTGTTCTGCTGTCATATCGCACATAGGAATACGTTTGATAATACCTGCGTTATTAAACAGGATATCGATTACGCCTACTTCTTTTTCTATCTGAGCAACCATGGCATTAACAGCCTCTTCGCTGGTAACATCACAAACATATCCGTGAGCAGTAATGCCCTCTTCTTTGTATGCTGCAATTCCTTTGTCTACTAATTCCTGCTTAATATCATTAAAAACAATGGTAGCGCCAGCTTCTGCAAGAGACTTAGCAATCGCAAAGCCAATACCATAAGATGCGCCTGTTACAAGTGCAACTTTTCCTTCAAGAGAAAACTGTTTTGTAAAGTTATCCATATTCGTGATTCTCCTTTGCTTTTATTCTGGTCAGTTATTTCGTCATTAGAAAATTAGTTTGTATTCAAATATTAAAGTTTGTATACAAATTCTATGACTTGTATTTATGCTAACACAATGCTAATCTTTTTTCAATATACATATTAGACAAAGTAGGCATTTTTTATTTAGTTAAAATTTTCCAAATTCTGAATCTGCCCAAAACAAAAAAGTTCCGGCATTCAAAATGAAAGCCGGAACTTTTTGTTCACCGAATTATTTGCATCCACATCCGGAATCCGTAGATCCCATTACTGACCCGCTGTAGGTTCTTCCACAGCCATTTGCGCTCCAGAATCCATCACGGAATCCGGTCTCATAACCATCTTTAAAGCCGCATGCATATCCCTGACGATAGCACATGTTCATGCTTCCGTTTCCAGTTGTTGCATCACTGACATCACTGCATTTGTCATTGCATTTGGTATTACAATTATTTGCATTGCTATTTCCGCTTGGGCAGTTGCAGTTGCAATTGCATCCGTTATTCCAATTATTACAACTCATTTTCATTTACTCCTGTTTAATCAGTTCGTAATATATCTTATGCCCAAGTCTTTCATATGTGAGTTAAAATGGTGAAATTTTTCACTCTAAAGTCATCATTTTTCTATTTCTAAACTCCTGAGCTTTTCCTTCATTCCAGTCATTTACAGGCCGGTAGTATCCCGCTATTCTGCTGTAAATATCCGTCTCTTTCCCGCACTTGGGACAGATCTTTTGCTCACCCGGCAGATAGCCGCAGCTCTGACAGACAGAGTATACTGGTGTAAATGTCAGGTAGGGAATCTCATACTGATTAGTCATGCGCCTTAAGGCATCTCTGACAGTCCGATAATCCTCTTCCTCTTTCTTCATGAATACAGAAAATACAGTACCTGCCGTATACAAAGGCTGAACGCGATTCTGAATCATCAATGCCTGAGAAAGGCTGCCTCCCCAGTCTGCCGCCAGCTTGGTGCTGTTGGTATAATAGGGTACAGGTGAATGATCACCTGCAGATCTTATGCCGGGATATTCTTCTCTGTCAATTAGTGCCAGCCGGTATACCGCCGATTCAGCCGGAGTGGCCTCAAGGCTATACAGACTTTTATACTGTTGCTGATAAACAATGAGTTTCTTCTTCAAATGCTCCATCACATTAACTGCAAATGCCTGAGTATCTTCTGATTCCATTCCCCTTCCCAGCCATTTTGCATTCTTTCCGGCTTCATCCATTCCCACAATACCAATGGAAGAGAAATGATTGGAGAAATCCTCCAGATAACAGGCTGTATAGGGGTAAAGTCCATTTTTCAAAAGTCTGGTTATTACGTTTCGCTTGATGTCAAGAGATCTGGCGGCAAGATCCGCCACACAGTCCAAACGCTGATAAAAGTCAGCTTCATCAGAGGCCAGAAATGCGATTCTCGGCAGATTAAGAGTTACCACGCCGATGGAACCTGTATGTTCTCCATATCCGAAAAAGCCGCCGGCTTTATGGCGCAGCTTTGTAAAATCAGGGATACTTTTGGGAGTAAATGCCCGTACATCTCCTGGAGTAAGACCGCTATTGATGTAATTGGAAAAGTAAGGAGTTCCGTAATGAGATGCCAGTGTAAACAACAGGCGGTTTCTCTCCGAATCGGACCAGTCAAATTCCTTTGTTATTCCAAATACCGGAATTGGATACTGAAATCCCATTCCTCCGGCATCTCCTTCCAGCATTGTCTCTAAAAAGGCACGGTTCACCATATCCATCTCTGCCTGACAGTCTCCGTAGGTAAAATCCATAAACTTCCCGCCTACAATGGCCCTTTGGGATTTCATATCCTCTGGTACCGTCAAATCAAGGGATATATGGGAAAATGGAGCCTGGGTTCCCCAGCGGCTTGGGGTATTTACTCCAAACACAAAGGCCTCCATGCATTTTTTCACTTTATCATAAGCCAGTCCATCTGCTTTGATAAAAGGCGCCAGATAGGTATCAAAGGATGAAAATGACTGGGAGGCAGCCCATTCATTTTGCATGATACCAAGAAAATTTACCATCTGATTGCACAATGTGGCCAGATGCTTTGCCGGTGAAGCGGTGATTTTTCCGCTGATTCCGCCCAGTCCGTCTAATAAAAGCTGCTTTAAAGACCAGCCGCAGCTGTATCCTGTCAACATGGAAAGATCATGGATATGGATCTCTCCATGATTATGAGCGTCTGCGATCTCCCTGTCATAAATTTCAGACAGCCAATAATTTGTGGTAACTGCCCCGGAGTTGTTAAGAATAAGACCTCCAACTGAATAGGTTACCGTAGAATTTTCTTTCACATGCCAGTCTTCAACTTTTACATACTGGTCTACCACATCTTTGTAGTCCAGGGTGGTGCTCCCTAAGTTTCTGATCTTTTCCCGCTGTTTCCGATAGAGAATATAAGCCTTTGCCACTTCCGTATAGCCGGTTTCTTCCAGAACCTTTTCCACACTGTCCTGAATATCTTCCACCGGAATACTCTCCGTATGAATCTTATTTTTAAAATCAGAAGCTACTCTTAATGCCAGAAGCTCAACAATACTGTCCGTATAATACTTACCCGTTGCCTCAAAGGCTTTCTTAACTGCTTCTTTGATCTTGGATAATTCAAATCCTGTGACTGTTCCATCCCTTTTTACTACATTCAACACGCCCATACGCACCCCTTTTTATTCATTTACCTGATAAATCATGATACGGTCTCTGCTTTTTAATTCCTGTTGAAAATAACTGCTTTCCCCGTTGACCTCCAATACTACTTTCCCGGTAAGATTTTTAAAATCAAGTCCGGAATATTCCAGCATGTCCATAAGATAATAAGGACGCTGATCCGGTTTAATAGGAAAAGTCATAGGTTTGTCATTTAAGAAAAATGTGATTTTTCCATCGCTTTTATGAAACGCTGCGTCGGAAGAAGCAGATGCATCCGTATGCCCTTCCAGTTTTAATCGCTGTTCTTTATCAATCTGTATGCCGGTAGACGTCATCTGTGCCGGAGGAGTCAAAATCCCCGGAATATTCTGAGGAGAAGAAACCGGTACCTCATACGGGACTTGTTCTTCCTCTGCTTCCTCATACCAATCTTCCTCTGGAAGAATTTCCTTTTCCCGTACTATTTCTATTACAATGCTGTCTCCGGTTTTTAAGGAAATATCTTCTTTTGCCTCTATTCCATTGACCAGAATCTTCTTTCCGGCTCCCGGCTTCTCAATATCCGAAAGCATGGCAGAAGCACTCTTTCCATGACTGGCAGGTACAAATACGATCCAGTCCTCTGCGCTTACCTGATCAGAAAGCTGTGCTTCCTCTCCGTTCAGTGTGAGGACAGACGGCTCCGCCTTCTCACCATAAAAAACAGTCCGCTTACCGTTAACACTTACAACCAGATTCTGACCGGAACGCCCGATCATATCCTGATAGTTATATCCATTCATCATTAAAACGTCCATAACGGTAAAGGTTCCGCCTCGGAAAAGCTTTGCCGGGCGTTCGTTTAATATTACCCGGAAACCATCATTGACAATATTAAATCCGGCTGATATCACGATTCCAAGAGGAGTGGCATATTCCGGATTCTCCAGATCATATTCATCGGAATAAGCGTTAATCTTAAAATTATTTCCTGCAATTGCAACACGCTTGGAATCAATTTTTAAATGTTCTACAATTCCCTCTTTCAGTCCGGACAGCCTGCTGCCACCGCCTGCCAGAAAGACTGCTGACGGCATACCGCCATTCACCTCCAGTATTTTTTCAGAGATCTCCTGACAAAGCCTGGAAGATGCCTCTTTAATGCTGGAAAAAATGGCTTCCCTGGTGATTGTCTGCTCAAAACCAAGGATATCTGTAAAGTTAAGTTCCTCTGTTTCATCAATCTGAGATTTAATTTTTTCCGCAGTTTCAAAATCCACTAAATATTCCTTCATAATGGATTCCGTTATCTCATCTCCTGCAAGTATGGCCATGGTATAACCTGTCACACTTCCATCCCGGCATACAGCGATATCAGAGGTACCTGCACCGATATCCACCATGGCAAGGTTAAGAAGGCGGATATTCTGGGGGATGGCCGCATTGATGGCAGCAATCGGCTCCAAAGTCAGGCTTGCTACCTCAAGACCGATTTTATGCATGGCAGAGTATAAGCTTTCTACAACCTCGGTGGGAAGAAATGTGGCAATGATATCTGCCTTTAAAACCCGTCCATGATGATCAATTAAGTTGGAGATCATATAATTATCCAGGAAATATCTGCTGACGGTATAACCAACCAGATAAAACTGACGGTCAGTATCCCTTCCCTCCCGGTTCATAAACTGCTTCTCCGCTTCACTGATGGCTCCCGCTTCCAGTCTGCTGACGGATTCTGCATCAATCTTCTGAGCTCTGGCAAGCTCCATCTCATAGGTCACACTTTCTGTTCTCAGTGCTCTACCCGCGGCTGCTACACAAACCTTTTGCAGCTTGCAGCCCAGCTTTTTTTCCAGTCTCTCTTTCACCTGTCCGGCAATTTTGGCAACCTGATCAATATCCTCGATCTGTCCGTCAATCATCGCCCGCTTGGTGTGCTCGGCTCTCTCTATGGCAACGATATGTATTCTGTCCCCATCCGGCATTCCTACCATGCCAATGATGCTTCTGGTTCCAATATCCAGAGCGAAAATAGCCTGATCCGGGAGTGTATCTGTCAAAATGCTATTTCTGTTATCCATAAATAATGCCCCATCCTCTTTCATATTTGTCTTTATTTTACTAGTATCAGGGGTCTCCGTCAATCGAATAACGGAAACTTTTGTTGAAACAGAACGATTTTTGATACAAAAGAACTGGTTCATGTATTAAAAACATTAAGTTTGTCACCATAAACAACTTTCTTTTTCTGTATATGGGTTGTGATTTCTTTCCCGTAATATTAACGGTTCACCATCTCATATAACGGGTGAGACAACTCTGTCGGTATATAAAATTCTTTGCCAATGGATTGAAAGCCCAATTTCTTCAGCAGCTTTTCTGATGCCTTGTTTTCAGGATGATGACCTGCATACAGTTTTTTAGCATTTAACATGTGAAAACTATAATCGATAGCGGCTTTCGCTGCCTCTAAGGCATACCCCTGTCCCCAGTATTTTTTCCGTAAATGAAAACCTAGCTCGTAAGAATGCTTTTCGGATTTATAGGGACGGATCCCGCAACATCCAATGAGCTCATCTGATGATAGTTCAAAAATGGGCCAGTATTGTATATGGTACAATTCATCATTACGAATTTCCGTATTCAGGCGGTTTGCAATCTCTTCCTTTGTAAACTTACCTGTGGAACAGATAAACCGGGTTACTTCCTCTTTTCCCCATAACTGGGATGCAAGATTTAAATCGGCATTATTCCATTTGGAGAATCCAATTCTTACAGTTTTAATAAAATATTCACGCATGTTAAATCCTCGTTTCTTTGGTAGTCTGACCGTTTGGATCAACCCTTCAGCTCAGCCAGTTTCACAAACTCTTCACAAATCCTTCAAATTCCTGTCACACTTTCACAGTATATTAGTAAATGTAAAGAGGCCAATAACTTTTTAAATAAGACTTTTTTTCATACAGCCGACAGGATCCCCCATCTTGTCGGCTCCTCCCTTTTTTGGGGGTAGGGAGGGTGAATTACTAACACTTCCATACTATTTTATAAGAAAACTTCTAAATACAATTAAGTTATTATCAGGATCCAGAAAGCTCATATTTTTTGCTCCCCACGGTCTTATTGTTGGAGGTTCCAGGATCTTGACACCAAGGGTTGTTAATCTTTCATACTGAAAATCCACATCATCTACTGTAAACGCTAAACAAATATTTTGAGCATTCATCTCACGCTCCACTCCATCATTATAAACACTCAAGGATGTTTCCTCGGAGATGATAAACTGATGAATATTATCATCACTTCCATTATCAATATCAAATATGGACTTATAGAAATTAGCTAATCGAACAACATCTTTTGTGAACAAACATACTTCTCCCACCTTCACTGATTCTCACCTCATTTTCTTATTATATATTCTGCCACTCTGATGTAACTTTTCACAATCTCTTCACAAATCTATCAATTTCCCGTCACATTTTTTCGCTATATTAATAATTGTAAAGAGGTCAATAACCTTTTAAATAAAACTTTTTTTCATACAGCCGACAGGATCCCCCCATCTTGTCGGCTTCCTCCAACTCTAAGGACGTAACTTTAAGTATAATTTTATCTCATATTTTTTCAGATTAAAAGATAATAATTGATATTTTCATAGTAGTTATATATACTTATATAGTAATTATTAATATTTATATCAGTTTAGGGGGAAAAGATATGTACAATCATGCACCTACAGGCTATGTATGCCCTTTTTGCCTAATTGCTAAGGGAATTGAAAATGAAAATATAAGTACAAAGCAGAACGATATTATATTTCAAGATGATTATGTTACTGCATTTATATCATCTTGCTGGTGGAAAAATAATAAGGGTCACGTTATCATAATTCCTAATAAACATATTGAGAACTTATACGATTTACCATCTGAAATATCTTACCGAATTCATGATTTAGAAAAAGATATCGCAATAGCCTTAAAGGAAACTTACAGATGTGACGGAGTATCTTCCAGACAGCATAATGAACCATGTGGTAATCAAGATGTTTGGCATTATCATCTTCATATATTTCCAAGATATAAAAATGATCATCTGTATAATTCAGAAAGAGAAAACACCAAGCCAGAAGAGCGTTTAGAATATGCAATAAAGTTGAAGGATTATTTTGCCAAGATGAAGCATAATTAATTAGGACGTTGATTCACAAAAAACAAACCAACGTCCTGCTTTAATTATATTGCGCTTCACTTCATCATTATTTATTCGAATCTGATTCACTCTCTGCTTCAAGTTTTTGTACCCTTTTTTTATAAATAAATACAGAAAGCATTAATGCACCAAGGGTTAATATAAATACCTGTGCAAATATAAATCCCCCTGTGGCAACTGCACCTGCTAATTTACCATATTTATAATAAGATGTTGCAGAGAAAAGAATTCCACACAATACTCCTGAAATCAGACTGAGTATGACGTTTGTTTTAAAATTCGGTTTCAGTCTCCTGTCCCATATGCCATTAATCATGCATGCTATAAGCAGGTATATGGAAACAAGCATAAATACCACCCATTCA
>SVDT01000074.1 GCA_015057775.1 Paenibacillaceae bacterium
TCCTGACGTTCCATCAGCTTCAGACCGTAACTTAGGAAATGGGCATATGCACAGGAAGCATACTGCTCCATTCTGGTCACACTTCCATTAATAACGGAGCCGTAAAGAGCCTTGGCAGCCGCTTTACCAATGCCTTTTTGCTGATATACATAAAAAGCCGCCTCCACCAGCTGTCTGGCTTCCTCCTTATGATCTGGCGAGGAAAGAAACGCTTTTAACAGTTCCAGAAGCCTTAAATCCCCTCCGTTTTTACCACATTCCCTCATACCATCTGCCAGCTGGCTCTTTGCCTCACGATAGTTTAAAGGAACACCAGCCTCCCCCGGGGCCTGTTCCTTTAATCCCGGAAACAGCTTCTTTAATTCCCCGATTAAGGTAGAAGGGCGCATGCTCTTTCCGCCTCCGTCCATGGCTGCATAGGATAACACCAGCTCTTTCTCAGGCTTTGTCAGTGCCAGATAGAGATAAAACCTCTGCCGGAACCCTTCTTCCATGGAGGTGGGAGCCAGCTCTATCTCATGATCAGATAAAAATTCTCTCTCCCTGTCTGTAAATAAGCTGCCTTTCTCTTTTTTTACCGGAACCAGTCCATCATTAACTCCTACAAAATAAAGAACCTTAATATGATCCAGACGGGTTCTCGTAATATCTCCCACTACAACCCGGTCCACTGCAGCTGGAATTACGCCAACTTTAATCTCAGCAAAACCGGCATCTAAGATTTCCCCGTATTCTTTTCTGCTAACATGTTCGTCTCCTAACAGTCCCGCGAGGCGGTCAAATAAATCAATTACCAGCCCATAAACCTGACCGTATTCCTTGGCAAGGGCGAATTCCCCCATGTCCTGAAACTTTTTCTCAAAACCAAGCATCTTTTCTTCAATACCTGTCTCCATTAAAAGTGCAGTCACTGCTGCAGTCATGGTTTTGACTGTAGAATCTTCTCTTTTAAATTCTTCACGCAGATGGTGAAGAGGCTCCATCACTTCTGATTTAAACTGATTTAATTCCTGAAGATTTAACTCTCTGGCTCCCTTATACCAGCCCTCAAACTCAGCATTCCATTTTTTAAATCCTCTGATTCCCATGGCTATGACATAATTTTCCAGCCTGTCCGCCTGATCCATCTGATCCTGTGATACAACAAGACCGGTTCTTATGTAGCGAAACACGGATTCATAGGAGAAATCCTTTTGAACAATCTCGATGGCGGCACGAATCAGTTCCACCATGGGATTTTTTAATATACTCTTTTTATCATCCAGAAAAAATGGCACATGGTTTAACTGAAACTGATGAATCATCTCGTTTGCATAGCTGGATAAGCTTCCGGTTATAACTGCCATATCCCTGTATCGAAGGCCGTTTCTTCTAATGTTTTCTTCCATGGAGCGTATGACAAATGCAATCTCTTCCGAGGGATTGCGGGTCTGATACAAATGGATGGATTCCGGCTGACCTTCGAAAGATCTTCCCGTATAGCGATAGAGATTCTGTTCCAGAAAATCCAGACAACAGGGGGCGTTAATCCCGGCCGCTGAAAAACGAATTGCCGGATGATCCGTAAGCAGGATATCCTTATCCCGGCTTATTCCTGTCTCCATGGCCAGATCATTTAGTTTTTTAATCATCTGGCGGCTCATGTAAAACAGCTCCTGAATCCCGGTCTTTCGGCTCATGTTCACCGCCGGATCCATTGTCACTGTAATCATTACTTTCTTACTATAACGGAAAAACAGTTCTAAAATCCGATACTGGACAGGGGTGAATCCTGTATATCCATCTAAGGTGATCACACTGTTTTTGATCAGTTCAGACTTAGGAAGGATGTTGCAGAGAACGTCTAATATCTCTTCTGAAGTAATAAACTTACCTTCAATATAATCTTTAAATCCTTCATAAACGACAGTAATATCCGACAGTTTCTGAGCCAGTACAGGACTTAAATTTTCCGGAATCTTCTCCTTTAGCATATCGGGAGTAATTCCATACTGGTAAAGCTCGGAAAGCATGGACTTTAACTGGGATATAAACCCTGCTTTCGACAAATGCTCTTTATAAAATACAAGACTTTTTTTCTTGTCTGCGGCTACCTTTCGAAGCACCATTGATTTCCCCATATCATCAAGAACCTGGGGATTTACAACTGCCAGTTCCTCAAAGATGCGGTAGGCAAGACGTTTAAAGCTGACAATATCAATATTCATCACTCCGAAGCTTGGGTGCAGGGAGACAATCTCCTTCTGGGTCTGCATGGTAAACTGCTCCGGCACGATGGCAAAATACTGGGTATCCGGTTCATTCACCGACTGACGGATCAATTCCGTGTAAAGACGGCGGGTTTTGCCGGAACCGGATCCACCCAGAATAAATTGAAGGGACATACTTTTTCTTCCTTTCCCAAAACACATGTTTGTCTATTATCTTAGCACAGATTTCCTGTTACAACAATGAAATCTTAGGAATGAAATCCCCCAATCCGTTCATACATTATAACAAAACTATACGGAGGGCTTCTGTCTTATGAGCTCAAAAACAAAAATTGTTGTTTTACGAATGAAAGAGATCATCTATACTGCGATCTTCGTTGGCCTTGGAATCCTCCTCATTACCCTGTTTCTAGTCATGTTCCGCCCGAAAAAGGATACTGTTCCCACTTCCGGCGATGCTGTGGCCTATGTACCGGGTGTATATTCCTCTGCCATTACGCTGAATAGCCAGGATATCAATGTTGAGGTCACAGTTGATTCAAAGAAAATCACTTCTGTTACACTGGTTCCTTTAAGCGAGGCGGTTACCACCATGTATCCACTGATGCAGCCCGCCATGGATAATTTATCTCCGCAGATTTTAAAGAATCAGTCAACCAAAAACATTTCCTATCCGTCTGAGTCCCGCTACACCTCCAGTGTTCTGTTAAAAGCAGTGGATCAGGCACTTACCAAAGCTCAAAAAACCGACTGAGACAGGGGATTGTGTTTTTTATATCCAGACGGTATAATGAAAAATGACTACATAATTACTTAAACGAGGAAATTTTATGAAAAAGAATACGAGAATTAAAGACGAAGGGACGTCGAATCAGATTACAGAGGGAGTGATATGGAAGCAGCTTCTTCTGTTTTTCTTTCCAATTTTATTCGGAACTTTTTTTCAGCAACTTTATAATACGGCCGATGCCGTCATAGTTGGCCGGTTCGTGGGAAAGGAAGCACTGGCTGCCGTTGGAGGCCCTACTGGAACCTTAATCAACCTTTTTATCGGTTTTTTTATTGGGCTTTCCTCCGGCGCAGGCGTAATCATATCCCAGTTTTTCGGTGCTGGTCAGAAAAAGCAGTTAAGCCAGGCTGTGCATACAGCCATGGCTTTTTCTGCTGTCTGCGGCTTTTTTATTATGATCATTGGAATCGTTCTCGCTCCATTTGCCCTGGAAGCCATGGATACTCCGGCGGATATTCTTCCCTACGGTGTCCTATACATGCGGATCTATTTTCTTGGGGTGATTCCAAATCTTATTTACAATATGGGAGCGGGGATTTTAAGGGCTGTGGGAGATTCCAGGCGTCCCCTTTATTTTCTGATTGCCAGCTGTTTTACCAATATCGTTCTAGATATTATCTTCGTGGTTTTCTGGAATATGGGCGTCATGGGGGCAGCCGTTGCAACCATCCTGTCCCAGCTTCTCAGTGCCGTACTGGTTCTGATCGTTTTAATGCGTACCAGACAGCCATACCAGCTGATGCTATCTTCTTTAACGTTTCATAAGGACATGCTGGTGCGGATTATCAGGATCGGCTTTCCGGCTGGTCTGCAATCAGTCATGTACACTTCGTCAAATATTATTATTCAGTCAAGCGTCAATGCACTTGGAACTGATACAGTGGCTGCCTGGACTGCATATGGCAAGATAGACACTCTGTTCTGGATGATGATCAGTGCCTTTGGAATCTCTATAACCACATTTGTGGGACAGAATTACGGTGCAAAGAAACTGGACAGGGTATACAAGGGCATACGGGTCTGCCTTTTTATGTGCTTTCTTTCAGCTATTGCATTAAGCTTCCTGCTTTACACATTCGGAAGTCTGGTATTCCTCCTGTTTACAACTGACGCAGCAGTTATTGACAAGGGTACACAGATTCTCCGGTATCTGGTTCCCACATTTTTCACTTACGTCTGTGTGGAAATTTATTCCGGGTCTCTGCGGGGAACCGGCGACTGCTGGATCCCCATGATCCTTACCAGCCTTGGAGTCTGCGTACTCAGGATCGTGTGGATCTGTACTGCAGTGCCAATTCATCCGGCTATTGAGACAGTGGTATTTTGTTACCCTCTGACGTGGACAGTTACTTCTATATTGTTCATAATATATTTTCACTGTTTCAGCCGGCTGAAGAGAAAAAAGACCGTTCTGCTGTAAATCATGATATCTGCAATTGAAAAATAGACGTATCATCTTTTTTAAAGAACTGCTGCAGCTAACTTACTCCATAGGAGCACGGTAAAATCTTCCGAAAAACTGCTGAGTCTTAAACATATTCACAATCACCTGATCATCGACTTCGTGGAACAGCGCAATAATATCCTCTACTTCATAAGAGGACACCACTGTGTGGAGAAGATACATCTTCTTCCTGCTGTAACCGCCAACTGCATCCACACAGGAAATTCCGTGCCGGAAGTCTTCCACATACTTCCCCGCCAGCTCCGGTCCCTTTGCTGTTGTAATCTGAAGTGTCACACGTTCATATCGGTGATGGAAGGTAGATATGACTTTTGTGGACACAAATTGAAACAGAATGGAATAACCGGCGTAATCCCAGCCAAATATTGCCCCGAAAATACAGAGCAGGATTACATTTCCCACAAACACATGAGTCCAGATGGAGTTGCCGGTTTTATTGGAAACATAAAGGGCAATGAAATCTGTACCGCCTGTTGATGCATTCCCCCGAAGTGCCAGTACAATGGCAAATCCGTAAAGCACACCGCCATAAATCACATTTAATATACCGTCATCAAAGATGGGCGTAAAATGAAATACTCTTAAAAATGTACTGGCCAACAGTACCTGCAGCAGGGAAAAAAAAGTAAACCGTCTGCTGATACTCTTACTGCATGCCCATGCAACTGGAAGATTGAGTACAATCATACCCAGAGAGGTTGATATATTAAATCCAAACAGAGAGGTAATCCGGTCTATTAAAATAGCAATACCTGTAAATCCTCCCGACAATAATCCAGCAGGCCTGATAAAAGCCTGAATCACATACGTCTGTAATAATGCTGATCCTATGACTGCCAATGCTGTCATGATATTACGGACCCGCTTATCTCTCCTCAGTTCTTTCCACATAGTATTCCTCCTTATCACATCTCATATTATATGTAAAATTTTCCTGCCTATCAATGCAAATATAAAAAAATTAGAGGACTGCCCTTCCCCCACAGAAGGCAATCCTCCGTCACGATCTGAAACCGTCACACTATGTAGTTTTGTGCTTTGACATCCCCACATCAAAACACCGCACGCAAGGCACCCCTTGTGCTTCTCACATGGACGATAATACCATCTTTTGGCTCATAAGTCAATATTTTTAGTATATTTTGCCAAAAAACAACAGGATTCGACCAAATACCACTGCATATTTTCCAATAAAATAGATAAAAAAAATCCTTTCTCACCATGCATAATTAATAAAACATATTTTTCATGAAAATGCACATACTTTCCATAACCAATGCAAGGAGATTATACCATGGAATTTACGACGAAACTTTCTGATACTATGAATTATTTAGATAAAAAGCTGGATGTTGCGGGAAACTTTGATCTGGTTTACCGAACGTTCTATGTGGCCGGCAAAGAAGCGTGTATTTATTATATTGAGGGCTTTACAAAAGGAGAGGTTTGGCAAAAATTAATGGAGGACTTTGCTTCCATTAAGCCCGAAGACCTGCCTCCTGACGCTCATGAATTTTCAAAAAAATATCTGCCATACAGTCAGGTAGGACTGGAGAAAGAGGAAGAAGCAATGATTAAGCAGCTTCTTGCCGGAATCTCCTGCCTGTTTATTGACGGATATGATAAATGCTTTACTCTGGATTGCAGAAGCTATCCTGTAAGAAGTGTTTCAGAACCGGAAAAAGATAAAGTTCTTCGGGGATCCAGAGACGGATTTGTTGAAACCCTTACGTTTAACACCGCTTTGATCCGAAGAAGAATCCGGGACCCCAAATTAACGATGGAAATCATGAATACGGGTGAAAGCTCCCATACAGACATAGCCATATGCTATTTTAAGGGACGGGTAGATGAAAAACTTCTTGCCACCATAAAGGAACGGATTACTAAGCTCCATGTGGATGCCCTGACCATGAACCAGGAAAGCCTGGCAGAATGTATCTATCCCTACAAATGGTTTAACCCCTTTCCAAAATTCAGATATTCGGAACGTCCGGATACTGCTGCTGCCTCCCTGCTGGAGGGAAATATTATTATTCTGGTTGATAACTCTCCTTCCGCCATGATTCTTCCCTCATCTGTTTTTGATATCATAGAGGAGGCCGATGATTATTATTTTCCTCCCATCACCGGAACTTACCTGCGGCTGTCACGGCTTATTATATCCATTTTCACATTGTATTTAACGCCCCTTTGGCTGCTGTTTATGCAAAATCCGGAAATGATACCCAATTGGCTGCGCTTCATCCGTTTATCGGAAGAACCTCAGGTCCCGCTTTTTTTCCAGCTTATGATTCTGGAATTTGCCATAGACGGACTGCGGCTGGCTGCTGTGAACACGCCCAGCATGCTGACCACTCCCTTAAGTGTGATCGCCGGTATTGTAATGGGAGAATACTCTGTTAAATCAGGGTGGTTTAACAGTGAAACCATGTTATATATGGCTTTTGTAACAGTGGCAAACTATTCCCAGTCAAGCTTTGAACTGGGCTACGCATTTAAGTTTATCCGTATGATGCTCTTAGTTTTAACCGCTCTTTTTAATGTGTGGGGCTTCATCATTGGATTAATTTTGTCCATATGTGCCGTTGTATTTAATAAAACAATTGCAGGTAAGAGCTATATTTATCCCCTGATTCCACTTCACCTCAAAGAGCTGAAAAAAAGGTTATTCCGGGGGCGACTTCCTCATAAAGAAAAATAGAGTTAAAAAGAGCAGGCGGAACATGAATTCCGCCTGCTTTGTATTATTCGTCAATGCTGTAGTTTGGTGCTTCTTTTGTAATATGAATGTCATGAGGATGACTTTCCTTTAAGGAAGCAGCTGAGATCTTAACAAATCTGCCTGTTTCCTGAAGGGTTTTAATATCCTTTGCTCCACAGTATCCCATACCGGAACGGAGACCGCCAAGCATCTGGAATACTGTATCCTCAACCATGCCTTTATATGCAACCCGGCCTTCCACGCCTTCCGGAACCAGCTTTTTCGCATCTGTCTGGAAATAACGATCCTTGCTTCCGTTCTCCATGGCAGCGATAGAGCCCATGCCACGGTAAACCTTATACTTTCTTCCCTGATACAGTTCGAATGTTCCCGGGCTTTCATCACAGCCAGCAAACATGCTTCCCATCATACATACGCTTCCGCCTGCTGCAATGGCCTTTGTTAAGTCTCCTGAGTATTTGATCCCTCCGTCTGCAATGATAGGAACCCCATGTTCCTTTGCTACGTTGTAGCAGTCCATAACTGCTGAAATCTGGGGTACACCGATTCCTGCAACCACACGGGTGGTACAGATGGAACCAGGTCCGATTCCCACCTTAACTGCATCAACTCCTGCTTCTATAAGAGCCTTAGTTGCTTCACCTGTCGCTACATTACCGGCAATGACGGAAAGGGCTGGATAGGCTTCCTTGATCATTCTGACGCAGTTGATTACATTCTCTGAATGTCCGTGGGCAGAGTCAAGAACCACAGCATCTACCTTCGCTTCCACAAGGGCTGCCACACGATCCAGAACGTTAGCGGTAATTCCAACAGCTGCTCCGCATAAAAGCCTTCCCTGTCCATCTTTTGCAGACAATGGATATTTGATCTGCTTTTCTATATCTTTGATGGTAATAAGACCTTTTAAGTTAAATTCTTCATCTACGATCGGCAGTTTCTCGACTCTTGCCTTTGCAAGAATCTTCTTCGCTTCCATAAGAGTAATTCCTTCTCTTGCTGTCACCAGATTCTCAGAAGTCATGCTTTCTTTGATTTTTCTGCTGAAGTCCTCTTCGAACTTTAAATCACGGTTGGTGATAATACCGACTAATTTTTTTCCCTCTGTGATCGGTACACCGGAAATACGGAACTTGGCCATCAGCTCGTCCGCATCTTTTAATGTATGTTCCGGGGAAAGATAGAATGGATCCGTTATGACGCCGTTTTCTGACCTCTTAACCTTATCAACCTCTTCTGCCTGCTCTTCAATCGACATGTTCTTGTGAATAATGCCGATTCCACCCTGTCTTGCCATGGCAATTGCCATGCGGTGTTCGGTAACGGTGTCCATTCCTGCACTCATAAGTGGAATGTTCAGCTTGATGGTTTTTGTAAGGTTGGTCGATAAATCAACCTGATTGGGTATTACGTTTGAATAAGCTGGAACTAACAGCACATCATCAAATGTAATGCCTTCGCCAATAATTGTACCCATTATTTTCCTCTCCTTCGCTTAATTTTATACTTTTTAAAATAAACATTTTTGCTTATTAGTTAAATAGTTTAGCAAACTTTGCTTTGGTTGTCAACGGACATTTTCCTGTTTTTTTCCGCCCTCTGTGGACAGTAAAATGAACATTTCTAATAAATAATTACTTAACCAGGTCCACCGCTGCGGCTTTAAGCCTGGCAGTTTTCAGGCGCATAAAAAAAGACCGCAGGAATTCACTTCTTCTGATTAAAGCAATGAATTCTGTACGATCTTTTATTCATCGGCAGCCTGGGATCATCCTCTCCGGTACAGCATCAAGGCGCCGAAGGGGCTCAGCATCACACTGTCCTCATAGATTTTTACATTTTCATAATTAGACAGTAATACATTCCAGTCATCCAGTACCTCTTTTAGTTTCACTGTCTGCTCCTGCCCGGTGAAGTTGGCTAATACCAGCAGCTTTTCTTCATCCAAGGCCCTTTTATAGGACATGATGCCCTGATTATCCACAAAAACCGGTTCATAGCTCCCGTCGCTGATGATATCATACTGCTTTCTCAATTCCACCAGCTTCTGATAATAGGTAAAAATGGAATCAGGATCAGAAAGGCTCTCTTTTACATTGATCTCCCGGCAGTTTTTGTTGACAATCAGCCACGGCGTTCCGGAAGTAAATCCGCCATGATCCTCTCCATTCCACTGCATAGGGGTCCTGGCATTATCCCTGGACCGTTCCTTAAGTATCCGGTAGATATCCTCTTCCTTTTGTCCCTGCTTCTTTAAAATATCAAAATAGTTCAGACTTTCCACATCCCGGTACTGGGAAATATCCGTGAAATAAGCATTTGTCATACCGATTTCCTCTCCCTGGTAAATAAAGGGCGTTCCTCTCATCCCGTGAATCACCGTAGCCAGCATCTTGGCGGACTGTTTCCTGTAGATACCGTCGTCACCGAACCGTGATACTGCTCTGGGCTGGTCATGGTTGCACCAGAATACTGCATTCCACCCGTTTCCCCCGGCGATTCCCTCCTGCCATGTGTGGAAGATCTTTTTCAGCCGCCCAAAGTCATAGGGCATTAAGGACCATTTATCCCCGTCCTTATAATCCACTTTCAAGTGATGGAAGTTAAAGCACATCTTCAGCTGCTTTTCTTCCGGGTTTGTATAACGAATACAATGATCTATGGTGGTGGAAGACATTTCCCCTACTGTGACCACATCTTCCCCATCAAGCCCTGTATCCTCCACGATTTCCCGCAGCAACTCATGAATCCGGGGACCATCGGTGTAGAAACGGCGTCCATCCCCCTCCTCGTCATCTTCAAAGACAGTCGGCTTGGAAACCAGATTGATGACATCAAACCGGAATCCACGGATCCCCTTCTCTTTCCAGAAGCGAATTACATTTTTTATTTCTTCCCGCACGTCCCGGTTCTCCCAGTTTAAATCCGCCTGGGTCACATCAAATAAGTGCAGATAATACTTTCCAAGCTCTTTTACGTATTCCCATGCATTTCCCCCGAACTTGGACTGCCAGTTGGTGGGCGGACTGCCCGCCGTTCCATCCTGAAAGAAATAGTAATCCTGATATTTCTTCTCACCGGCAAGAGCCCTCAAAAACCACTCATGTCTCGTAGAAGTGTGGTTGAAAACCATGTCAAGCATGAGCCTCATGTCCCGGTCTTTTGCCTCGGATATCAGGCGATCCAGATCCTCCATGGTTCCGAATAAGGGATCGATCCGGCAGTAATCCTCAATATCATAGCCATTATCATTCTGAGGCGATAGGAAAAATGGAGTGAGCCAGAGGTAATCCACACCCAGCTTTTTTAGATAATCCAGCTTTTCGATAATGCCCTTTAAATCACCGATTCCGTCTCCATCTGTATCCATAAAGGATTTTGGATAAATCTGATAAACACATGATTTTTTAAAATTCTGCATTTACTAAATTCCTTTCTTTTTGCCCACAGCAACAGTCAGCCCAAAAGGTACTGCAATAGCTATCAGCATGCAGATGGCAAAGATTCCCATATACTGTGGCTGAATGGACAGAATTCCTGGAATACCGCCAACTCCGATGGAATTAGCCATAACATTCATTCCAACGGAAACGGTCGCCGCAATGGCAGAGCCGATCATAGCGGAAAGGAAAGGGAAACCTCTCTTTAAGTTCACACCGAACATAGCTGGCTCGGTCACCCCTAAATAACAGGAGATGCAGGCTGGAATGGAAATCTGCTTTGATTCCTCATCCTTTTTCTGTAAATAAATCATACCCAGTACTGCAGAGCCCTGGGCAATGTTGGACAAAGCAATCATTGGCCACAGCATGGTTCCGCCGAACTCCGCCATGAGCTGGAGATCGATGGCATTGGTCATATGGTGCAGCCCTGTGATGACAAGGGGCGCATATACAAAGCCGAATAAGGTAGCAAACAGCCAGCGTAAGTTAGAAGTAAGCCCTGCATAAACCACCTTTGATATAGCGGAGCCAATGGCCCAGCCAATGGGTCCAACTACTGCATGGGCGGCAATCACTGCCAGAAGCAGGGAACAGAAAGGAACAACAATCATGGAAATAGCCTGAGGAGTGATCTTCTTAAAGAACCTCTCCAGATAAACCAGTACAAAGCCTGCTAAAATTGCTGGAATAACCTGGGCCTGATAACCAATCATTCTCATCTTTACAAAACCAAAATCCCAGACCGGTATCTCTACGCCCGGTGCCATGGCATAGGCATTTAAAAGCTGGGGAGATACTAAGGTCAGACCGAGAACGATTCCCAGGATCTGAGTGGTTCCCATCTTTCTAGTAACGGACCATGTAATCCCCACCGGGAGGAAATGGAAGATAGCCTCACCTAAGAGCCAGAGGAAGCTGTAAACGCCGGACCAGAACTGGGATACGGCCACCAAAGTCTCTGTCCCGCCGTTCATGAATTTAATTTCACCGATAATATTTCGAAAGCCCAGGATGAGACCGCCTACGATAATGGCGGGAATCAGGGGAGCAAATATTTCCGCTATATCTGCTACCGCTCTCTGCAGTGCGTTCATGTTGCCCTTTGCTTCCTTTTTCACTTCGTCCTTTGATACGCCTTCTATTCCTGAAATTGCTGCAAATTCATTGTAAAAAGTCTGTACGTCATTTCCAATGATGACCTGAAACTGTCCAGCCTGTGTAAAAGTGCCCTTAACGCTTTTCAATGCTTCGATCTTCTGCGGATCAGCCTTTGACGGATCTGACAGCACGAAACGCATTCTGGTCATACAGTGAGTCACAGCTCCTATATTCCCCTTACCTCCGACGAGGTCCAAAAGCTGCCTGGAATCATCTTCATATTTCCCCATATCCATACTCCTTTTCCATATGTTTTTAAAATAGTTGCAACTTATATGTTATTATTGTATTTTGAATATAACATATACGTATATCTTTGTCAACATATATGAAGAAATATATTACTGTCTCTGGATATATCTTCTTACAGCTTCCTTCGGGCGAAATCCACAAACTTGAACTTGTCCGGCCTGTGGCGGGATTCTGTAAACTGAAACAGGGTGGAATCCTCCAGATAAGTATAACTCTTCACCACCACGATCATATCGTAGCTTCCCATATCCAGCAGGCGGTAATCCTCATCTGTAGCCATGTGTACTGTGATTTCCTTCATGGCAAATCCGATTTTCAGGCCCAGCTCCTTTTCCAGATATTCGTAAACAGAATCCTGAGCCGCGCGGAGAGGCAGATTTTCCACCACCTTCCGTGAAAAATAATCCTTGTCAATGATGATCTTCTCTCCCTCGATCTCCCTGACTCGCTCAAGGGAAAATGCCTCATCCTCCGGTCCGATCTGCAGAGCAGCCATCAGCTTTTTATCTCCCTTTACGATTTCTAAATTTTCCACAATCGTATTGGGCTTAGAATCAGAAAAACGGTAGATTTCCTTAAAGCTTGCAATTTCTGATACAGGGAAATTGAACTTGTTCTTGTCCAGGACCTCCGCCGCCTTTCCTCTGGCTTTTTGGATATAACCGTCCTGAACCAGAAGTTCCAGAGCCTTGCGCACCGTATCCCTGGAAGCACCGTAAGCCTCCATCAGCTCGCCCTCCGCCGGAAGCTTATCCCCCGGCTCATATTCACGCCTGTCAATCTTATCTAAAAGCAGCTTATAAAGATGCCTGTATTTACTTTCCATAATTGTTTAACCTCCATTTTACAGGGTTTATTATTTATTTCTGATAAGTATTGATTTCATTGTAACATATACGTATATGTCAGTCAAATAAAACAATCTACTAAACAGGCACTATCCCATAAAGCAAAAAAAGAATCAGGCGGTCTGGTTAAACCGTCTGATTCCTGTTATTACATCTGAGTTACAACTTTGCGTGGTGCAGTCATCTTCATACAGCGGAGCAGCTTGTCGTTTGGTTCAAAAATAATCTTCATCCGTTCTGAACCAGACTGGCTAATCAGTGTATAAGTCTTAGCATCAGGTGTTTTGGAAGAGAAATCCAGTACTTTCATGTTGCCTGATTCGTGATCTCTGGCTTCTGTAGAACCGGTAGGCGCTACAATCTGAATTTCCTCCATCGATCCTTCCCAGGCTTTCTTACGCTTGCTTTTGCCGTAAATTCTGTCTATGGACAAGGTATTGGTCACAAACAGATACTCATATTCCACATCACTGTTTCGGAATACGACGTAGGTTGCCGCTCCGGCAGCAAACAAAATTATCACTCCAAAGATACCGAAAACCGGAGAGATGGACAGGAAAAATGCGATTACACATAGAATTCCCATCACAATTTTCAGTAACATGGTATAAGCCGGAGACTTCCTCTTTACAAGCCATTCTGCATACATTTCATTCATAATAATACTGGATCCTTTCTCATACCTGCAAGGCGTCTCTTCTGTACAAATCTTACATCATATCCATTCCGCCGGGAGCTGGCATTGCGGGTGCTTTTTCCTTAATATTAGCAACAACAGACTCTGTTGTCAATAAGGTAGATGCAACACTGGTCGCATTCTGAAGTGCGCTTCTTGTTACCTTGGTAGGATCAAGAATACCTGCATCAACCATGTCTACATAAGCTTCTTTGTATGCATCAAAGCCAGTGCCTACTTTTGCTTCTTTGACTTTATTGATGATAACGCTTCCTTCCAGTCCTGCATTAGCTGCAATGTGGTATAACGGAGCTTCAAGAGCCTTTAAGATGATCTTTCCGCCGGTCTTCTCATCGCCTTCCAGACCATTTACAAGACCTTCAATTTCAGTGATTGCATGGATATAAGCAGAACCGCCGCCTGCGATTACGCCTTCCTCAACAGCTGCTCTGGCTGCAGATAAAGCATCTTCCATACGAAGCTTTGCTTCCTTCATCTCTGTCTCTGTTGCAGCACCAACACGGATTACTGCTACGCCGCCAGATAATTTTGCAAGTCTTTCCTGTAATTTTTCTTTATCAAATTCAGAAGTTGTTTCTTCGATCTGGCTCTTAATCTGACCAATTCTTGCATCAATGGCAGCTTTGTCACCATATCCGTCAACAACAACGGTATTCTCTTTCTGGATCTTCACTGATTTTGCACGGCCTAACATATCAAGAGTTGCGCTCTTTAATTCGTAACCCAGTTCTTCTGAAATAACTGTACCGCCTGTTAATACTGCGATATCCTGTAACATCTCTTTTCTTCTGTCGCCATAGCCTGGAGCCTTCACACCAACTACATTAAAGGTTCCTCTTAATTTATTAACAATCAGAGTTGTTAATGCTTCGCCTTCAATATCCTCTGCAATGATAAGAAGTCTTGCGCCGGACTGAACAACCTGCTCTAATAAAGGAAGAATCTCCTGAATGCTGGTAATCTTCTTGTCAGTAATAAGAATATATGGATCGTCAAGATTAGCTTCCATCTTCTCCATATCGGTGCACATGTAAGCGGAAATGTATCCTCTGTCGAACTGCATACCTTCTACAAGGTCCAGCTCTGTCTTCATGGTCTTGGATTCTTCAATGGTGATAACGCCGTTATTGGAAACCTTCTCCATAGCGTCAGCTACCATCTCGCCAACTTCATCATCTGCTGCAGAAATAGCTGCAACTCTTGCGATGGAGGCTTTTCCTTTGATCGGCTCGCTCATCTTTGCAATAGCATCAATGGCTGCCTGGGTAGCTTTTCTCATACCTTTTCTTAAAACGATTGGGTTGGCACCAGCTGCCAGGTTCTTCATACCTTCATTAATCATAGCCTGAGCCAGTACAGTTGCTGTTGTGGTACCGTCACCGGCAACATCATTGGTTTTGGTAGCAACTTCCTTTACAAGCTGTGCGCCCATGTTCTCAAATGCATCTTCCAGCTCAATCTCTTTTGCAATGGTAACACCATCGTTGGTGATTAACGGTGCTCCAAATGATTTATCAAGTACAACGTTTCTTCCTTTCGGACCTAAGGTTACACGAACGGTATCTGCTAACTGATTCACTCCTGATTCAAGTGCTTTTCTGGCTTCTACGCCATATTTAATCTGCTTTGCCATGATTCATTCCTCCAGTTTAAAGTTTAATTTGTGATCTTATATAAGGAAATCACACCTTTTTATCAAAATCTGCTGTTACCTGCCGGTACTGCGTTTATTATTCAATTACTGCCAGAATATCGCTCTGTTTTACAATTACATACTTCTCGTCGTCTTCTCCGGTTTCGATCTCTGTTCCTGAGTATTTGGAGAAGATTACTTTATCGCCTGTTTTCACCTGCATGGAAACTTCCTTACCATCTACAAGACCGCCAGGTCCTACTGCGATGACTTCCGCCTGCTGTGGCTTTTCTTTTGCCTGACCCGGCAGAACAATACCGGACTTTGTTGTCTCCTCTGCAACCAATGGTTTTAACACAACTTTGTCAAATAATGGTACTAATTTCATTGCAATTCCTCCTCATAACCTTCTTATTATTTCTTTCTGATTGGCCTTTAGAAAGAAGTTATATTTTATTCACATAATATGTTATATCACTCATTATTAGCACTGTCAATAGTTGAGTGCTAACTTTATATTTTTTTTACAAATTTACCATATTTAAACGGATTGAGCCGTTACTTACATAGTTTATAGAAATTTTCTTATTATATACCTTTATTTTTTTCCGGGTAAGTATTACAATAGGTAAGAGAATGAAAGGAGTGTTTAAAATGGCAAAAAGAGGTAATGGTTTTGGGAAATTCGTGGCACTTGCCACTATCGCCGGTGCTGTTGCCGCCGGCATCTCTTATTTTACAAAATACAAATCCTTCCATAAGGAGCTGGAAGAAAACTTCCATGATTTTGAAGATGACGGGAATGATGACATTTCCAAAATTGACAGTACGATGAACCGCAACTATGTTTCCCTTCATGCAAACAAGGATGAGCTGAAGACAGCAGCCTCCGATATGGCAGATGCAGCAAAAGACGCAGCGAATGCGGCGAAAAACATGATGAAGGATGCGGCTACCATCGTCAGTGATACAGCGAAGGAAGCAGCTTCTGCAGTGGCTGACACAGCCAGGGATATGTTTGATTCTGCAATGGAAAAGGAAGATATGGAAGAGGAAGATATGGATATTACTGAAGACGGCGGTCTTGACTATTCCGCTTCTGAATCCGGACAACCTGCTGCAGATGAGGCACCAGAAGATAACACAGATTCCAAAGCTTTAGAATCTTCAGATGATACCACCACCATTGTGGAAGAAGAATTACAATAAATATTCTGCAAAATGCAGGAAAGAGGAGCAGATCCCGGAAGATGCGTTTCGGAATCAGCTCCTTTATTTGTATTTCTTACATAAACGTCAAGACTCAATACAATATTCAAACCCGGCTTCTTCAATCATTTTTATGGTGCTGTCAATGCTTTCTCCGCCTGCAGTAAGATACCCGGAAGCAAATACAGAATCAACCGCATAAAACATCCATTTTTCTTTTCCTTTTAAATAAAGTTCCCTTCCTGCTGCACACCGGATATCTGATTGGGGATTTAAAAGTCTGGCAAGACAAAGTATTTTTAAGCAGTATTCAGAGGTTAGAATGGCTGTACTCTGATGTTCCAGCGCCGTACCTTTTATGGGTATGAGAAAATTAATGGGGACTGCTTTTGGACTTAAATCCCGAATCTCAAACAGCATGTCCACCACATCTTCCGGCTTCTCTCCCAATCCCACGATTCCCCCGCAGCAAAGTTCAAATCCCATCTCTTTCAGCATCTGAATATTGGCAACCCGCTGCTCATAGGTGTGGGTTGTGCAGATATTGGGATAATAGTTTCTGCCTGTATTTAAATTATGATTGATTCTGTCCACACCGGCTTCTTTTAAGATCATCGCCTGCTCTTTTGTAAGAAATCCGATGGAACAGCAGACCGGAGTATCGCTTTCTTTCTTCAGTTTCTGAATCTCACTGGCAAATGCCTCAATCTCCTGATCCGAAAAACGGATACCGCTTAATCCGATGCAGTGTCTTGCCAGCTTCTTTTCTTTAATTATATAACCGTCTTGTAAAAGCTTCTCACTGGTGATCAGTTCATAGGCAGCAATGTCCGTTTTCGCTTGTCCGGACTGGGCGCAGTAAGCGCAGTTCTGGGAACAGTTTCCGCTGCGGGCATTGGTAAGCAGATGTATACTCACCATATTTCCTTTATGCTTCTTTCTTAATGTATATGCTGCTTCAAGAAGTTTGGGAAGTTCTTCATCCGGCACCAGAAGAATGGACCTGGCATCTTCCTTTGTAAGATTTATGTACGGATCTGTCATTTTCTGTCCTCCTCTTATTCTTCATTACCACTGCATAGTTCTTTGAAATACAGAATATAAACGGCGGACCAGAACGATAGTGATGCATGTCTTTAATAAATCACCCGGCAGAAACGGGATTACGCAAAGACTAAGCGCTGCTGTAAAAGAGGTGTGGGTAATATAGGAAAACCACAGAGTTCCAAATGTGTAAGTAACCAGCCAGCCGGCCAGAATGGACAAAGCAAGGGTTTTAACCGTGCGTTTCCCAAAACGCTCCAAAACCCATCCTGTCACATAAGCTGATACTACATAACCGATGATATAACCTCCCGTAGGACCCGCTAACCTGGTCAGCCCACCGTTAAAACCGGAAAATACCGGAAGA
>SVDT01000075.1 GCA_015057775.1 Paenibacillaceae bacterium
TTCAGAATTTGGTTTGATTAACCACCTTGTAAATCAAACCAAATTCTGAATTATAAAGCCATCTCCAGACCATGGCTACTGCTGCAGGAGCAGCGACCATAGGCAGAAAATAAATAGTCCTCCAGATTGAACGGCCTTTTATTTTACCATTCAGTATAACAGCAAGCACCAGCGCGATGGCAATGGAAAATGGCACTTCAACAAGCGCATATTTAAAGGTATTCCAAAGAGCCTGCCAGACTGTACCGTCCTGTAAAAGCTTGCTGTAATTACCAAGCCCTATGAATACATTTCCCTTACCAAAGGCTCCAGTTTTAAAGAAACTCTGATAGATTGTCTGAAAGATTGGTATAATATTCAAAATTATGAGGCCTGTCATGGTAGGCAGCAGAAACAGCCAGCCCCACAAAAATTCACTTTTTTCCCGTCTTGATACCGTTTTTTCTCTGTTCATGCAGTCCCTCCGCAAATTCGTTAAAAGGGGAGGCATCCGTTATATCTGCCTCCCCGACCATACCTATTCTTCCGCCAGCATGGCATTCATTTCCTTATCAATATCCTTGCAGACATCTTCTACACTCTTCTTTCCAGTCCATGCATCAATCAGTTTTTCATGAATCATGTTGGTCCATGCAACCGTTGATTTGGAGTATGGACGAATAACCAGATCATCCATCATATCCAGATATGCCTGTAAATTAAAGCTGGGGTATGCCTTAACCCAGTTAGCTGTAGTTCCCTGATAAGCTGAAATTACGATTCCAAGGTCAGACTGTTTCTGCTGAGCTTCTTTGGAACCCATGTATTCAATCAGTTTCCAGGCCTCTTCCGGCATGGAGGTATTAGCAGATGCTGCCCAGCCAAGACCATTATAGATCGACGCACGTCTTCCTGTGGTTTTATCCTTTGGAAGAACTGCAATATCACAGTTTGCTTTTACGTAATCATTGTTGCAAAGTTCTGAAAGCATCCAGGAACCCTGGGTAATCATCGCTACCTTGCCTGCTTCAAATAATGCTTCTTCCTTATTCTCTGCAATTACCTCATAAGGAGGTGCATACCCTTCTTTCATAAGGTCGGTAAGGAATGTCAGAGCCTTTATGGTTCCCGGCTGTGTAAATCCGGAAGACTTTTTGTCCTCGCTGATTACGTAGCCACCCATATCGTAAACCGGGTTGCACCAGCCTGCCTGATCGTTGGTGGGATTAATTGCAAACCCATACTGGCTGCCATCTGCCTTGGTAAGCTTTTTCGCTGCATCTGCAAAATCATCCCAGGTCCAGTCCTTGCTTGGGTATGAGATTCCAGCTGCATCAAACATGGTTTTATTGTACCAGAGAGCGATTGTGTCTATGTCTTTTGGTACTGCATACTGCTTGGTGCCCTGCCAGTTATAGATGTTTACAATTTCTTTTGGGAATTTATCCATCTCAAGGGTTTTACTTGCTTTGATCCGGTCTGTTAAGTCCAAAAGCATCTCATATTCTGAGTACCGTGCGATTTCATTGGAATGCATCCAGAATACATCAGGAAGGGAACCTCCCGTAGCACCCGCTTCCAGCATGGTCCAGTACTGATCCCATGGTGTTACCTGTATCTGTGTTTTAATTCCCGTTTCTTTTGTAAAATCAGCCATGATCTTTGTCAGACCTGGTTCCTGGTTTTTATCCCAGATCGCAACAGTAAGGGTACCGGAAGAGCCTGCTTTTTCCTTCTCTGTCTCTGCGGCACTTGATTCCTGCTTTGATTCCTGTTTCGTCTCCTGTGATGCTGCAGCTGTTGTCTGGCTACTGCTTTGCTGACCCGTACATCCAATCAGTGCGGTTGCTGCAATTACTGCCACTGCTGCTGGTAATCCCCATCTCCGTTTCATTCTGTTACCTCCCATAATTTGTCACTTTCAATAGTTACAAAAATTTTACCCAATACATTTTTGTTGCTTTTTGTTATTATAGACCTAATTATAATCTGTTCTTTGTTAATTTTACATAGATTAATGTGATTTTTATATGGCGTTTTGTTACATTCCTTCATCAGCCTCGTGAAACTGCTTCCTGTGTCGGAGCGGAGATTCTCCCTCTGCTTTTTGAAAACATCTGCAGAAAACCGAGGCATCGTGGAAACCACAGGAAAGGGCTGTTTCGGTTATACTTAATGAGGTATCCTCTAAAAGCCTTTTTGCCTCAAAGACCCGGTACTGGGTCAGATAGCGTTTGGGTGATACCCCTTTGTGTTTCATAAAAATACGGTAAAGATAAGTCCGGTCAATGCCAATAAATCTTGCTACATCCGCAATCTGTATGGGATAACTGTAATTATGCCGGATATAAGTTTCTGCCTGCTCAAGATAACTTTTTTCAAATAGATCTGACTCTTTTGTATTACCCGGAAACCGGGAAAACAAAAGATAAAGATACCCCCTCAGCTCGTCCATGTTATGAGCTGTTCCGTAAAAAGATTTTACAAGTGCCAGTATAATTTCCCTCCACTGGTTTCCATCTGTAAAACGATAGCAGTATCCTGATTCCTCATTGCGGTATTCATAAACCAGACGTTCTGCCTCATTTCCGGAAAATGCCACCCAGGCATATTCCCAGGGATCTTTGTCATCTGCCTGATAATACGTTACTTCCTGGGGTTTAATTAAGAAAGCCTCCCCCGTTGAAAGCCTGTATTCTTTGTCAGCAATCCGATAAACCCCCTTTCCTTTCAATATAACATGAAGGAGGTAGTGCTTGCGGACGGCAGGTCCGAAAAAATGACCGGGTGCACATTTTTCCCGACCGCAGTAATAGATGGTCAGTTCCCTTGGTGATTGATTCATTCTAAAACCTCCATGCAACAAAACGACAATTTTTAGAAACAAACTTCCTATCTTTTTATCTAGTGTGATTATACAATAACCTTAATAGACAGACAAGAAAAACAAGGAGGAGAAACGATGATTAAAATAACTTTTATGGGAGCTGGAAGTACGATATTTGCAAGGAATGTCCTGGGTGACTGCATGTGTACACCTGCACTGCGGGATGCCGAAATTGCCTTGTATGATATTGATCCCGTAAGGCTTATGGACTCACAGCTTATTTTAAGTGCAATCAACAAAAATGTGAATGAGGGCAGGGCGGATATCCACACCTATTTAGGACCGGAAAACAGAAAAGAGGCTTTGTCTGGTGCTACCTTCGTGGTAAATGCAATCCAGGTTGGCGGATATGATCCATGCACCATTACTGACTTTGAAATACCGGAAAAATACGGCTTGCGTCAGACCATTGCAGACACTTTGGGAATCGGCGGGATCATGCGGGGATTAAGGACGATTCCGGTTATGGAGGATTTTGCCAGAGACATGGAGGAGGTCTGTCCCAATGCCTGGTTCTTAAACTATACCAATCCCATGGCAATCCTGACTGGTTTTATGCAGCGGTATACCTCAGTTAAAACCATTGGTTTGTGTCACAGTGTACAGGTCTGTTCGGAAAATCTGTTAAAAGAACTGGATATGGAAGACCGCCTGGAGGGGCGGACCGAGCTGATTGCCGGAATTAATCATATGGCCTGGCTTTTAAATATTCATGACAGGAACGGGGAGGATCTCTATCCGGCCATCCGGCAGAAGGCTTTTGAGATGAATCAGGCTGGCGGCCACAAGGATATGGTACGCTTTGAATACATACGAAATCTGGGGTATTATTGCACCGAATCCAGCGAACACAATGCAGAGTATAATTCCCTGTTTATTAAATCCCGCTACCCACAGCTGATTGAAGAATTTAATATTCCTTTAAATGAATATCCCAGACGTTGCATCAAGCAGATTAATGAATGGGAAGAAGAGAAAAAATCCATTTTAAACAATGGAGCCATTACTCATACACGTTCTCTGGAGTATGCTTCCTATATTATGGAGGCGATTATAACCAATCGACCTTATAAAATCGGCGGAAATGTTTTAAATCAGGGGCTGATTGAAAATCTTCCATCTGATGCATGTGTGGAAGTTCCCTGCCTGGTGGATGGAAGCGGTATTACTCCCTGCCATGTTGGCCGTCTTCCAGTCCAGCTGGCTGCCATGAATATGACAAATATTAATCCTCAGCTGATCACCGTGGAGGCTGCAAGAACCAGAAGCAGGGAAATGATTTACCAGGCTGCCATGCTGGATCCCCATACCAGCGCTGAACTTAGTATCCGGGATATCCGGGCTATGGTTGATGAACTGATTGATGCACACGGTGACTACATGAGTATGTACCGATGACATTTCTTCCACAAATAAGATTTGCATGTGAAATCTGCTTCCTGTATAATAGATATGAATAATCAGTATCCGATTGAGGGGGCATAGCATTGACTGAAAAACAGACGAGTTATAAAAGTGTGGCGGGATTCCGTTGTTTAAGAAACATCAAGCGACAAACCAATGATTTGTATCTGGTTCACTGCGGCATTCAGCAGTGTCCTCCCGGATATACCTACAATCATAAGATTCCCAACGAATATCACCTTCACTTTGTTTTAGGGGGAGCGGGTGTTCTGGAGACGGGAGGCACTCATTATGAGCTGGCGGCTGATGATATATTTCTGATCCCAAAAGGACAGCCGATTCAATATCATGCCGACTATGAAAACCCATGGGAGTATATGTGGATCACTTTTGACGGTACCATGGCAGAAGCCTATTTAGGTTATGCAGGTTTGTTAAACGATCATTGTGCCATCCATTCCCAGATCCCCAACCGGTGCTATCTTCCTATGATACAGAAGATGCTGGATACCAACCAGCTGACCTTTGCCAATGAAATTAAGCGTGTGGGATATCTGTATGAGATTCTGTCCACGCTGATTGACACACAAAGCAGCCTGCGTACAAGCAGGAATCAGTATGACTATTCCATTGATACTTATGTGGATTATGCCCTTCAATATATTAAGATGAACTATGATCGTATTAAAGTTCAGGATATTGCAGATTATATCGGAATTAACCGCTCTTATTTAACATCAATTTTTAAAAAGAAGCTGGAAGTCTCTCCTCAGGAGTACTTAATGAGATTCCGTTTAAACATTGCTGCCCAGGAACTTGCCGGCACCTGCAGATCCATACAGGAAATTGCCACCAGCATCGGTTACGATAATCCACTGACCTTTTCAAAGATATTCAAACAGGAATATGGTGTGAGTCCCAGACATTACCGGGAAGAGAAAAAAGATATAAAATGTGAAAAATAAGGAGGCAGATCCAGGGATCGCCTCCTTTTACTCTATCTGTCTGCTATGACTTCATTAATCTGAGAAACCAGAACATCACAGTCAATTCCATGAACCTGACAAGCTTCCTCTAAAGACTCTCCCTGAGATGCCGGGCAGCCAAGACAATGCATACCTGCACGCATAAGCATCGGTGCAATATTGTCATCCATATCAAGTAATGCTCCGATCAGCATATTTTTATCAATCTGCATCTTGTATCCCTCCTTATTAAATTGTACATACTGTTTTTATAATATAATACTTTTTCATGCAATTAGCAAGGGTTTCATTTCCTTTTTTCTTTAAAACGCTTATAGAAAAATTTATCAATAAGCGCTATTGACATTGTATACAGTATTCATATATAATGTATTCATACAAAGGTCCTAGGAATTATAACCTTTGATGACACTTATTTATAAATGACACTTATTATAAAGATTTTTTATGGAGGTACAAACAAATGAGACCGGAATGGAGAGCTTTTAACAACGGCATCTGGGAACACGAGATTAATGTCAGAGACTTTATTCAGAAGAACTATACCCCTTATGATGGGGATGATACTTTCCTTGCGGGACCCACAAAAAGACAGAGGCGCTGTGGGCACAGGTTATGGAATTAAGCAAACAGGAGCGTGAAGCAGGCGGTGTTCTTGATATGGATACAAAGCTGGTTTCCACTATTACTTCTCATGGCCCGGGATATTTAGACAAGGACAAAGAAACAATTGTTGGCTTCCAGACAGATAAGCCTTTTAAACGTTCCCTGCAGCCTTATGGTGGTATCCGAATGGCAGAAAAGGCATGTGCAGATAATGGTTATACCATTGATCCAGAAATAAAAGAATTTTTCAGCGTTCACAGAAAGACTCATAATGCAGGCGTTTTTGATGCTTATACAGAAGAAATGCGTAACTGCCGCTCCAGCCACATCATCACCGGACTTCCGGATGCTTACGGCCGCGGACGTATTATCGGTGATTACCGAAGAGTCGCTCTTTACGGAATTGACCGCCTGATCGAAGACAAGGAAGAACAGAAGGACACAACCCGTTCTACCATGTATTCTGAAATAATCCGTGAAAGAGAAGAATTATCCGAACAGATCCGTGCTTTAAAGGAATTAAAGAAACTTGGATCTATTTATGGATTTGATATTTCAAAACCTGCCATGAATGTGAAGGAAGCCATTCAGTGGACTTACCTGGCTTACTTAGCTGCAGTTAAGGAGCAGAACGGTGCTGCCATGTCTCTTGGACGTACTTCTACTTTCATTGATATTTATGCTCAGAGAGATTTGGAAGAAGGCACTTACACAGAAGAAGAAGTTCAGGAATTTGTAGATCACTTTATTATGAAGCTTCGTCTTGTGAAATTTGCCCGTACACCAGAATACAATGAGCTTTTCTCAGGAGATCCTACCTGGGTAACAGAGTCTATCGGTGGTGTGGGTATTGACGGACGTCCTCTTGTAACAAAGATGTCTTTCCGTTACCTTCATACACTTGAGAACTTGGGCACTGCACCAGAACCTAATTTAACAGTTCTCTGGTCCACAAAGCTTCCTGATAATTTTAAGCGTTTCTGCGCAAAGACTTCAATCGCATCTTCTTCTATTCAGTATGAGAATGATGATTTAATGAGAGTTACCCACGGTGATGACTATGCCATCGCATGCTGCGTATCTTCCATGAGAGTCGGAAAAGAAATGCAGTTATTCGGAGCACGCGCCAACCTGGCAAAATGTCTTTTATATGCCATCAACGGCGGTGTGGACGAAATCACAAAGAAACAGGTAGGCCCGAAATACCGTCCTGTTACTTCTGAGTATTTAGATTATGATGAAGTAATGGATGCTTATAAGGATATGATGCAGTGGCTTGCAAATGTTTATGTAAACGCGTTAAACATCATTCACTATATGCACGACAAATACAGTTATGAGCGCATTCAGATGGCTCTTCATGATAAAAAAGTAACCCGTTGGTTTGCAACCGGAATCGCTGGTCTTTCCGTTGTAGCCGACTCACTTTCCGCTATTAAATACGCTAAGGTGAAAACAATCCGTGATGAGAATGGTATTGTTGTGGATTATGAAATTGAGGGAGATTTCCCGAAATACGGAAACAATGACGACCGCGTGGATCAGATTGCAAATGATCTGGTACACACCTTCATGAACTTTGTGAAGTCAAATCACACTTACCGCGGAGGAATTGCTACAACTTCCATCTTGACAATTACTTCCAATGTAGTATATGGTAAAAACACAGGAGCAACACCTGACGGACGTAAGAAGGGTGAAGCGTTTGCACCTGGTGCAAACCCAATGCACAGAAGAGATACTCACGGTGCTGTCGCATCTCTGGCATCTGTGGCCAAGCTTCCATTTAAGGACGCTCAGGATGGTATCTCCAACACCTTCTCAATCGTACCAGGAGCTCTTGGTAAAGAGGATAAGATCTTCACCGGAGACTTGGAAGTGGATCTTGAGCTGGCTTTAAACGAGGACCAGAAGTAAGGAGTGGCTGTTATGGCAGATCCGAATGAAAAACAAATTGATGATATCGTTTCAATGCTGGATTCCTTTATGACCAACAACGGCGGTCATATGAATATCCTTGTAGCTGAGGACGGTACCGTAAATGCCCATAAGACTATGGCAAAAACAATTACTACTACCAATTCTCTTGACTGTGCCGAAGGCGATGTAGCCTGCCGCGTTCCTACCCTGTTTAAGGGCATGGACCGGGAAGAAGATGAGCTATAGACAGTCAGGAATAACAAATGAACGAAAACACATAAGGAGGATAATACAATGGCAAATATCAGTGCATCTCAAATTGACAATCTCGTAAACTTATTAGATGGCTATGTACAAGAAGGCGGACATCACTTAAATGTCAACGTTTTTACAAAGGATACTCTTCTGGACGCACAAAAGCATCCGGAGAACTATCCTCAGCTGACCGTTCGTGTGTCTGGTTATGCAGTTAACTTTATCAAGCTTTCAAAAGAACAGCAGGATGAGGTTATCTCCCGTACATTCCACAGCAATATGTAACAATCAGAAAAGAAGGCGAAGCACTTATGACAGGACGTATCCATTCCATTGAAAGTTTTGGTACCGTCGACGGTCCAGGCGTGCGCATGGTGGTATTTTTTCAGGGCTGCCCCATGCGCTGCCAGTACTGCCACAACCCGGATACCTGGGAGCTGGCAGGCGGCAGTCTGATGACAGTTGAGGAAATATTAAAGCAATATGAGTCGTCCCGGCATTTTTACCGGGGCGGAGGTATCACAGCCACAGGCGGTGAGCCGCTGATGCAGCTGGATTTTCTTACCCAGCTGTTTGAAGCAGCAAGAAAAAAGGATATTCATACCTGTCTGGATACCTCTGGAGTGACATTTAATAGAGGCAATGAAGAATATTTAAGGAAAATAGACCGTCTTCTTGCTTCAACCAGTCTGGTCATGCTGGATATCAAGCAGATTAATGATATCAGACACAAACCCTTAACTGGTCATTCCAATGCAGCTATTCTGGATTTTGCCCGCTATCTTGATGAAAAAGAAATTCCTGTCTGGATCCGTCATGTGGTGGTGCCCGGCATCACAGACGAAGCCGCAGATTTATACCATCTTGGACGCTTTATCGGACAGTTAAAAAACGTGAAGGCCCTTGATGTCCTTCCCTATCATGATATGGGAAAGGTGAAATATGAAAGTATGGGGATGGATTATCCGCTGAAAGGCGTTCCACCTTTATCAAAAGAAGATGCTCTATCGGCTAAGAAGATCATTCTTACCGGAATCAGGGATGCCCGGACTGATGCGCCTGATCCCTATTGCTCCTAAAATTAAACATTAATTGTTACATTTTCTACTTGATTAAATTTTATTAATAGTATAAAATATAGAAAAATGTATAGAATATAAGGAGGTTATTTATCATGGCACGTGTTATTAGTGACGCTTGTGTTAGTTGTGGTTCATGCGAAGGCGAATGCCCAGTAAGCGCTATCAGCCAGGGTGATTCTCAGTTTGTTATTGATGCAGATGCTTGTATCGATTGCGGCGCATGTGAAGGTGTATGCCCAACAGGAGCTATTTCTGAAGCTTAATTATTTGAATACATATATGCCTCTTCCGTAAGGGAGGGGCATTTTGTTATTGATTTCCATATCTTTTTATTATCACTGATGTTAGTTGTGAAAGGAAGTTAGTATGAAAAAACCGCTGATAGGATTGACGCCAGCCCACGATACGGATAATAATGATATTAAGATGAGACCTACCTATTTACGTGCTTTAAAGGCTGCGGGGGGGATTCCGGTTGTTATGCCGCTGGAGGCGGATGAGGAAGAACTGAAGCAGTTGACTGATGAGTTGGATGGATTTTTGTTTACTGGAGGTCCGGATGTTCATCCGTTTTTGTTTGGTGAAGAAACTCAGGTACATTGCGGAAATGTATCGGAGGCAAGGGATCGGGTGGAGATTGGGCTGCTGCCATTTGTTCTGGAGAAACAAAAACCGGTTCTTGGGATTTGCAGAGGGATTCAGGTGTTGAATATCGCTATGGGCGGGACGATCTGGCAGGATATCTTTTCTATGACAAAATCGGATTTTCCTATCGCACATACGCAGCCATTTGCATATCATATGCCCAGCCATACGGTTTCTTTGAACAAGGGAACGATGCTGAGGGAAATCGCTGGTATGGATACATTACGGGTGAACAGCATGCATCATCAGGCAGTGAAGGATTTGGGGCAGGGACTGATTGCATCGGCTTACTCGCCGGATGGTTTGATTGAGGCAATGGAAATGCCTGGATATCCCTTCTTTGTTGGAGTTCAGTGGCATCCGGAATATCTATGGGAAAAGAATGAGGAAGCTTTTCGGCTTTTTAAGAGGTTTGTGGAAGCTTGTTCTGAGAATTAAGACGTTCTAAAAAATCCGCAGTTTACACTCTCAGTGGCAACTGCGGATTTTTTGCCTGAGCCGCTTCTCGGCTCTTTTTATCTGAAAGTGAGAGAATGCTATAACTTTTTTCCGTTTCGACCAAATTTCTTTTTGCGATTGAAGAAGGGGATCTTGGATGCTGCAGCTTCTGCACGGCCTTTGTTATCTTTCTGATAGGTACGAAGCAGCTCGTCCAACTGTTTGTAGCGCTCTTCTTCTTTTTCTTCTTTCAGGTTCATTAAGTACTCCATTTCCTTAATGACCTTGTCATTGACCAGATTGCTGACATCCTGGCTCAACTGCTCATTATTTAACTCCAACGCACGTCCAATGATGTGATTCATGATTTCCTGAAACTGTTCCATCTTTCCCTGTGCAATAGAGACCTGTGCTGTGTTATGTACCTCCAGGCCTGACTCGCCGTCTTCTCCGGCTAATCCACTGTCTTTTAATTCCTGGGTCATCTGCCCCTCCAATAACTCATCAGGTATAACCGGATCCTTCCCGTCCCCAATGACTTTTTCAAGCGCTGTCTTAATGGCTTTTAACTGATATCCCTTTTCCTTTAAGTCCTTGATCTGCTTGAATAAACGGATGTGTGCTTCGGTGTAATACCGGTGTCCCATTTCATTCCTGGGAATGTTTAACTCTAGCTCGTCCTCCCAGTATCTAAGGACATGGGATTCTACATCAACCTTTTTTGATGCATCCGATATTAAGTAATGTATCTCAGCCATAGCTATATCCTCTCCTTTGGTTCGTTTAGTTTTCATAACCTTACTATTTATATCTTATGCTGGTATGATACGGATTATGAATAAGATGTTGAAATTTTTTTTATGGTGTGAGGGGATTTTTCGAGGGGGGGGACGGGAAGATAAAGAAAAAGATAAAGGGATGGGGGGGACGGGAGGCCGCAGGGGCCATCTGGTAGAAAAATTGTGAAACAATTTTTCTACCAGATGGGGAGCGTTCGCTCCATAGAAAAAGGGGTAGGCCCACCCTCAGAAACAAATGCATTTGTTTCTGAGGGTGGGCCTACCCCTTTTTCTATCCTGCTCATTGCCGGGCCATGTTTGCAAACTTCGTATACTCCGGTCTCCAAACCAGATTCACCGTTCCTATCGGACCATTTCTCTGCTTTGCAATAATTACCTCAGCTATATTCGGCATATCAGTATCTTTATTATAATAATCATCTCGATACAAAAACATAACCACATCGGCATCCTGCTCGATCGCTCCCGATTCTCGCAAATCTGACAACATCGGCCGATGATCTGGCCTTGTCTCACAGGCTCTACTCAACTGGGATAGCGCTATTACCGGAGCACTTAACTCTCTTGCAAGGGCTTTTAATGATCGGGAGATCTCGGATATCTCCTGCTGACGGTTCTCTCCGCCTTTTCCGCTTCCGCTCATCAACTGTAAGTAGTCAATAATCACTACGCTTAACCCGTATTCTAACTTCATCTTCCTGCACCTGGAACGTAGCTCCATAATTGAAATTCCAGGGGTGTCATCTATAATTAACTTGGAATTTCCTATTACCCCGATTCCTTCCACTACCGCATCCCAGTCACTATCCGATAACGTTCCTGTCCTTAACTTCTGGGAATCTACATTGGACTCCATGGCCAGCATACGGTTTACTAACTGCTCCTTTGACATCTCCAGACTGAATACCATGGCTGGAAGTCCCTTCTTCACAGCTATGTGATCTACCAGATTCAATACGAAAGCAGTCTTACCCATAGAAGGACGGGCCGCAATCAGAACGAAATCAGACGGCTGAAGTCCGGAAGTCTTATAATCCAGATCAATAAAACCGGTTGGAACTCCAGTAACGGTTCCCTGATTCTTGGAGGCTTCCTCAATTTTCTCCAGTACATTCATGGCTACCTGGCGAATGGGTACGAAATCTCCGGAATTACGGTTCTGGAGTAAGTTAAATATGGTCTTCTCTGTATTAGCCAGAATATCTTCCAGCGGTTCCTTTCCTGCATAACAGGTATTGGCTATATCCTCGTTTATCTTTATCAAACGCCTTAATACAGCCTTGTCCCTCACTATTTTAGCATAGGACCTTACATTCGCAGAGGTTGGAACCGTTGTAATGATGTCTCTTACAAATTCCAGGCTGGATACCTCAGGGGGAACATCTTTTTCCTTTAAACGGTTCTGCAAAGTGATTAAGTCCACCGGCAGATTCTCATTAAAAAGCTCCAGCATGGCCTCAAACATGACGCCATACTGGTGCTGATAAAAATCTCCTGCTGTAACGATCTCGGAAGCAGCAATGATCGCATCCCGATCCATCAGCATGGATCCGATGACGGACTGCTCTGCCTCAATGCTGTGAGGGAGTATCCGTTTGATCAGGGCCTCATCCATATCTGTGCCTCCTAGCTCTCTATTACCTTAACATTTAATTTCGCAGTTACATCCTTATGAAGCTTAACAGGAACCTCATGGGTACCAAATGTCTTTAACGGTTCAGGAAGAACCAGTTTCTTCTTATCAATATCAAATCCAAGCTGGTTTGTGATCGCCTGGGCAATCTCTTTACCAGATACGGAACCAAATGCTCTTCCGCCTTCCCCTGCACGAATAGTCAGGGTAATGGAAGCTTCTTCAATCTTCTTACCCAGCTCTCTTGCTGCTTCCAGCTGGTCTGCTGCGATCTTGGCTTCATTGGCTTTCTGAAGCTTTAAGTCATTTAAATTTTTTGTATTTGCTTCCATTCCCAGTTTCTTAGGGAGAATGAAATTTCTTGCATATCCGTCATTGACCTTAACGATCTGTCCCTTTTTTCCCAGTGCTTTTACATCTTCTAATAATACAATATCCATTATGATATGTCTCCCTTCTCTAACATCTCTTTAATAACCGCTTTTACCTGGTTTCTTGCTTCTTCTATGCTTACACCGGCAAGCTGGGCACCTGCAATGGTTCTGTGTCCGCCGCCGCCAAGCTTCTCCATCATCACCTGTACATTGACTTCGTCAATGGAACGGGCGCTTAAATATACCGTATTGTTATACTCTGTCATAACCACAGAGGCCTTAATTCCCGATATATCTAACAGTTCATTGGCTGCCTGTGCGCCTACTACGGTTGGGCTGTCAATTCCCTCAGAGGGGCATGTGCTGATAGCAAAGTTTCCTTCAAAGATCTCGGCCTCTCTCACTGCTTCCGCTTTTGCCTTATAATCATCAAGATCATCCCGGAACAGCTTCCTGACACGGACAACATCTGCACCGTTCCTTCTTAAGAAGGCCGCTGCTTCAAAGGTTCTTACACCTGTCTGATTGGTGAAATTATGGGTATCAATTACAATTCCTGCATATAGAGCATCTGCTTCCGCAGATTTGATCTTAATTCCATCGGCAATGTACTGAAGCACCTCAGCTACCATCTCACAGGCGGAAGAGGCATACGGCTCTACATAGGATAATACCGCATTATCAATGATCTCACTGCTCTGTCTGTGATGATCCAGAACCACAATGGTTTTCACCATACGAAGGAGCTGGGGTTCATCGGTAATGCTCGGACGGTTCACATCTACTACAACAAGCAGGGTATTGGCATCAACCAGACTGGCTGCTGCATCACCTTTTAAAAATAAATCCTCCGGATAATCCGGATTTCCCACAAACCGGTCTTTCATGGGACGGACGGAAGTGGTGACTTCATTAATAACAATATTAGCCTTTTTGTCCATGGCAGTCGCAATCCGGTAGATACCAACGGCAGCGCCAAAGGAATCGATATCGGTCAGGCGGTGTCCCATAATTAGGATTCTGTCCTTCGTTTCCATCAGTTCCCGCAGTGCATGTGCCTTTACACGGGCCTTTACACGGGTTGTCTTCTCTACCTGGGGAGCTTTTCCTCCAAAGTACTGGATTCGTTCTCCATCCTTGATCACTGCCTGGTCGCCGCCGCGCCCAAGTGCCATATCAATGGCGATTCTTGCAAAATCCAAGTTCTTATAGTAGCTGTCTCCGTTCATTCCAAGACCAATACTTAATGTGACCGACATTTCATTGCCGATATTGACGGTCTTAACTTCTTCCAGAATGGAGAAACGGTTTTCTTTCAATTCTGCAATGTAACACTGCTTGATGGCAATAAAGTACTTATCTTTCTCCAGCTTTTTTACAATTCCATTCATAGCGGTGATGTACTTAGTGATCTTCCGGTCGATGAGTGCAGTTAAAAGAGAGCGGCGTACTTCTTCTACGCTTTCCAGTGCCTCATCGTAGTTGTCCAGATAAATAAGACCTGCGACCATCTTCTGGTCATCTACCATCTGTTTATATGTGAGAATCTCTGTTTCATCAAATAAATAAACTGCCAGCAGTGTCTGTTCTGCATCATTCATTCCTTCAGTTTCGCTCATCAGTTCCGATGCATCGTTCATATGCACTGCTTTGAGCTGAATCTGGTACTTCCTGTCATTGCATATTCCATGAAGTGTTACAGCTCCATCTGCCAGCTTTAGCACATCTTTTGTAATCTCAGGAAATATACCGGTTAAATTCTTTCTCGATGCCCTGATGTGCTTCTCTTCTCCCAGAACCACGGAAAATTCGTCATTCCCCCATAGAATTCTCCCGCTTTCATCTGCAATTGCGTAAGGAATCTCAAGATCATTGAGGAGCTTCTTCTGCATCCAGGAGTACTCTGCAGAGAATTCCACAAGACCGCTTAGCAGACGTCTCTTTCTATAAAAAGAAAGCCAGAAGGCGATACCTGCATACATCAGCGTAAACAGAGCCATAATGATCCCTGCTTTTGCGCTCACTGCACCGATTACTGCATTGGCAACAATTAACAGCCCGGTTAAGTAAAGAGGCCATTGCATGTAGATCCCCAGCTGTCCCTTTATTTTAAACTTCTCTTTCATATTTAACTCCTTATGGAAAAAAGGTTCTTTTTTCACTATCTTCCTATTATAACATAGGATATAGGGTTCGTCCATTAAAAAGCAAAAACGGGAAAGACACGAACCCCTGAGTCTATCTGGCTATTTCAGCCATACTGTCGGCCTCTGCCCCTGACCTTTTCTCTTTATATAAGCGTATTACCTTACTGATCTGCGCTCTTGTGTATGGCTTTACAATAAATGCAAATACACGGATTTTAAATGCTTCCAGTGAAAACCCCGGGATTCCGGACAGAAGCACAACTTCTGGCGGATCAGGGAGTTCGTAAAGCTTGGAGGCCAGCGTAATGCCGCTGATATCCGGCATAACAATATCCGAAAAAACAAGATCTACCGGATTATCCTTTATATACTGCATTGCTGTAATGGCCTCCGGAAAGCTTCCGCACAACTCAATTTCACTCATATCTTTTAAAATACCCGTTAGTTTCAACAATAGTTCCTCTGAATTATCTACAACTACAACCCTGATGCTCATAACTCCTCCGCTGGTTCTTTTATAATTTCTTTTAATCGTTATGGAAATATGATAATTATAACGATTATCCTGTTTTAATTCAATGGGCATATACCCCGATCTATCATATTCATTCCCATAAAAAAATGTTTCTAACAAAAAATGGCAGTAAAACCGAAAAAATCCAGCTTTACTGCCCAAAAAAATCAACTATTTAATTGCGTCATCTCCCCGCTCTCCAGTGCGGATTCTGATGGCATCCTGTATATCCGATATAAAAATTTTACCGTCACCATACTCTCCTGTATAAGCTCGTCTGGTAATTGCGGATATCACAGCCTCCGACTGGTCGTCGGTTACAAATAATTCTATTTTTATTTTAGTAAGGAAATTATAATCCACCTCTGCTCCACGGACAAACTCCGTCCAGCCCTTCTGGTTTCCGCAGCCCATTACCTGCATAATACTGAGCCCGTTTAATTTCAGTTCGTCCATAATTTCCTTGATATCTTCCAGTTTTTCCGGACGGATAAATGCTTCAATTTTCTTCATTTTATAATCCCCCTTCCTTAATCCATACCATTAAATGCAGGATAAGCGGTCTCCCCATGCTCTGAGGTATCAAGTCCTGTCATTTCGGCTCTTCCTGAGACTTTCATTCCTTTGGTTATGGCAGAGGCAATTCCTGCGGCAATCAGAGTACCTGCCACTGCAATCAGGATCGTAATTGCAATTGCACCGATCTGGCGAAGGAATAACTGAATCTCACCGTAAATCAGCCCATTGTATGGCAACGCTGGATTTATGCCTTTATTTGCAAAAATACCGGTAGCAATTCCTCCCCAGATTCCGCCGATTCCATGACAGCCAAATACATCAAGAGCGTCATCGTACTGAAATCTTGGTTTTACCCTGGTGATAAAGAAATAACAGATGGGGCTTACCAGAGCTCCGATTATGACTGAGGCCCAGATTGGAACGAATCCCGCTCCCGGTGTAATTGCTACAAGGCCAATTACTAACCCTGTTGACGTTCCCACCAGAGTAGGTTTGCCATTTTTTATCACCTCAATCAGTACCCACGAAAGCATGGCAGAAGCTGCCGCTGTATTAGTTGTCATAAAAGCATGAGCCGCCAGTTCATTGGCGCCCAAAGCGCTTCCTGCGTTGAAACCAAACCAGCCAAACCACAAAAGTGCGGCTCCCAGAAACACGAAGGGAACATTGTGTGGATGATAAGGTGCTTTTCCAAGATTCTTACGTTTTCCAAGTATGATAGACAGAACCAGTGCGCTTACACCGGAACTGATATGTACCACATCGCCTCCGGCAAAGTCCACAGAGCCCATTTGAAAGAGCAGTCCGCCTCCCCACACCATATGGGCCAGGGGATAATAAATGAGAAGAGACCAAAGCACCATAAAAATAACCAGAGAGGAAAACTTCATACGCTCTGCAACTGCACCTGTGATCAGTGCCGGAGCGATAACTGCAAACATCATCTGAAAAATAGCAAATATAAGTGTATTGGGGTAAGGAAGAGTCACATCGGTTAAGGTATCGAAATTAAGTCCGAACCAGTTAAGATTTCCAATGATGCCTCCAATATCTCCGCTAAAGGACAGGGAAAAACCAACCAGAACCCACATAACAGATCCGATTCCCATCATAATAGCAGAAGACATGATCATGTTTACAACACTTTTCCGTTTTACCATACCCCCATAAAAGAATGCTAGTCCCGGGGTCATTAGAAGTACAAGAGCGG
>SVDT01000076.1 GCA_015057775.1 Paenibacillaceae bacterium
TTCTTCGGTGTATAGTAAACTCATGTCATCTCACCTTTCCATTCTATCGTGGTTATTTTTTCAGCTTTGTTTCCCCGGTGGCTGCGCCGGAGCTAAGAATCTCCCCTATTTCATTCTGGTTGTATCCCAGATGATCAAGGATCTCAACCGTATGAGCACCCTGAGAGCCGCCGATCCGATACTCCGGTTCTCCGACAGAACCAAAGTTTACCGGGTTAGTGGGAAGATAGCGTTCACCGGAGGGATATGGGATCTTTGCAATAATGTGATTGGCCCAGACCTGTTCATCCTCGTACATATCAAGAGGTTCATAGGCAGCTTCGCAGGCTAAGTCGTTGGCTTTAAACATGCTCATTAAATCTTTTCTTGTGAGTTTGCCAATGGCGGCATCAAGAACATCAATGACCTCATGGTTTAAATGACCTGCATTTACGTCAGCACATCTCATGTAACGGGAGTTTCCGACCATATCCGGCCTATCTAACAGTGTCATAATCTTCTCATAGTCACGGTCATATTCCGGACAGCAGATTACCACCCATTTCTGGTCGCTGGTGCGGTATACGTTATTAAATGGATTGGGAACTTCTTTTCTGCTTTTTGGATACTGATTGCCGTACTGGGCAGAAATTACTCCTGTGCTCAGTGCGTAAACTGCGGCATGGTGGAGGGAGACCGTGATCTTATCGCCTTTTCCTGATTTTTCCCGTGCATAAAGTGCAGCACAGATCCCGGAAGCAAGGCTTAAGGAAACCTGAAAGTCGCCAAAGCCGTTGGTTGGGATCATGGGAGCATCCCCTTTGTTTACGGTAGTTCCGAACACGCCGCCCCTGGCCATGTAGCAGGTAACATCAAATCCGGCAGAATCTTTTTCCGGACCGTTCTCCCCATAACCTAAGACCTGAGCAAAAACCAGCTTCGGGAAACGTTTGCTTAATGTTTCATAGTCAAGCCCCAGTTTTGTCAAAGATTTTGTTCTGGTATTGGTGACAAAGACATCTGCTTCTCCAATGAGTTTGTATGCGATTTCCAGACCCTTCTCGGACTTTAAATCCAGGGTGATAAAGCGTTTGTTCATGTTGGCAACATCAAATGCCAGGTTTTCATCATCTTCGTAGGGCATATTAAATACTGCGCCCTGTGTTCTTGCAGGATCACCCTTGGCGGACTCGATTTTAATGCAGTCGGCGCCCCATTCTCCCAGAACGCGGACTGTGGTAGGGGCTGCAAGATATGTGGTTAAATCTACTACTTTTACTCCCTCTAAAGGTTTCATACGGATCCTCCTCCTTTACAAAAACCTGGGGTCATCAGGCCCATACGGAACCGGATGACCCCAAGGTGAATTCCTGTTAGATGATGTATTCCATTTTTGCGCCATGTTTAATGGTATTTCTGGAAATGGTGATGCGCTGAACGGTAGGAGCGCCTTCTTCCAGCCACATTGCGCGGCAGTCACGGTAGAGACGTTCTACTGGACCGTATTTGCAGTCTTCAAAGTATCCTACTCCGCCGAAGATCTCTAACATCTCATCACTGACTTTTCTTGTGGTATCAATGCTGTACAGCTTGCACATTGCTGCTTTCTCTTCAATGTACTCGCCGGTAGGATTCTCTTCATAGGATTTAGCAAAATCGTAAACCATGCAGCGCAGTGCATGAACCATCATGGACATATCAGCAATTTTGCAACGGATTGCCTGACGGGTTCCGATTGGTTTTCCAAATGTTACACGGTCATTTGCATACTGTAAGGAAAGTTCCAGCATTCTCTGAGCCATACCTAAGTTACTTGCTGCGATATGGGCACGGGATACAGATAAGGAATGCATGGCAATTTCAAGACCCTGACCTTCTTTTCCTAATAAATACTTCTTGTCAATCTTGCAGTCTGTAAATTTCAGTTCTCCGTGTCCAGCTCCGCGGCAGCCCATCATATGAGGCATGTTGATTACTTCAAATCCCGGAGCATCCATTGGAACAAAGAATGCGGAAAGTCTGTCATCTTTCTTTGAATCAGGATTGGTAACTGCAATTACATAAGCGAATTCGCAGCAGTCGGTATGGGAGATTAATGTTTTTTCACCGTTTAATACGTAGGAATCGCCGTCTTTTACTGCCAGGGTATGTAAATCAGCTCCGGTACCGCCGGCTGCTTCTGTCAGAGCAAAGCAGGTGAATACAGATTTATCCTGGAACTTGTTCATGTATTCATCTTTCAGTTCCTTGCTGCCGTAATCATCAAGGATTCTCCAGTTTAAATCCATTGCATAGTGAAGATGCATTCTCATTCCGCCTGGTCCTCTGGAGAATTCTTCCTGTACCTGTAAGATCTCAAGCTCGGACAGACCGTAGCCGCCGTATTCTACTGGCAGAGCGCAGCGGTATAAATCATTTTTAATTGAAAGATCGTAGAATTCTTTTGGAAATTTATTGGTAACCTCGACTTCCTTCTGGATCTCTTCTAACGGTCCTTCCGCCAGCTCTCGGATTTGCATTAAATAGGACTTGAATTCTTCTTTGGATAATTTACTCATAGTTCCTTCCTCCTGGTTATAAATAATTATTTTTTTAACAATCTTGCTGTTTTTATTATAAGCGTTGTATCTGTAAAAATCCAATCGGCTCTGTTCGGCCTTTTTTCAAGCATTGATAGCCAGTGCCTATGCATGAATTTTGAATTTTGTTTTTTATGATTGTCCAGACGAAAGCTGTGTGGCATAATAAAAGCAATAAGAATATAAAGGAGTATGGAAAGATGAAAGACAAGCTGCTTGCGCCGATTCTTTCAGGGGAAGAGGAACTGATTCTCATTGAAGAAGAGGAATTAGTTAGAAAAATAGAGAGGGAAGAAGAAATTCGGGATGCCATAATCCGAAACGTCCGTATGAGTGGGAAGGATATTTCCCGTATGCAGTTTTCCGCTTCCGTTTTTGAAAACTGCCTGTTTCAGGACTGTTCTTTTGAAAAAGGGGAATTTACAGATGTTGTTTTCCGTTCCTGTAATTTATCCAACTGCGGTCTGGAAGACTGCTATTTTAACCGGACAGAATTTATTTCTTCCAAAGGAGTGGGCGCCAGGTTTTGCGGCAGTACCATACTACATACCAGAATAACAGACTGTAATTTCCGCTATGCCAATTTTGACAGTTCCAAGATGGAACACATTAACCTTACCGGCTCCCAGTTAGAGGGAGTATTTCTTACCCAGTGCCGAATGAAGGACTTGTTGTGGAATCAGGTCAACTTAGATAATGCCAGCTTTTTTAAGACGATGTTGAAAGGGATGAATTTTACTACCTGTTCCATTCAAGGTCTTGTTCTCTCCGATGAGTGCAGGGAACTAAAAGGGGCAGTGGTGGATTTATATCAGGCGGCAGAACTGGCGAAATACTTAGGGGTGGTTGTAAAGAGCTAAGGAGTGATCATTTTTAATTCTATATTAATTATAAGGTATTATTTCCCATGATTTTGTGGTAAAATATTAACGATACAGCGGGTGAATGAGTGTTGAAAAGGAGGCGGGTTATTTATGATGGAACCCTCAAAGACTGCATAGCACGGGTTATGCAGTGAAATAATAAGTAATTGTATAGCCTTTGCTAATCCGGACAGAAAATTGTTTAGGAGGCAGCGATGCGCTATCAGAGAGCCAATGAAATTCTGCCAGAAGAGCTGGTGGAGCTGATTCAGAATTATATTGACGGGGAATATGTCTATATCCCCAGAAAACAGGAAAACAAAAGGACCTGGGGAGAAGGAACCGGAGCGAGAGAAGAGCGGAAACGCAGGGATCGCTCCATCTATATAGATTATGTATCCGGATTTTGTGTAAAGGTTCTGGCAGAACGCTATTATCTGTCAGAGAAGAGCATTCAAAGGATCGTACTCCAGGAGAAGAAAGTAGATACAGGCAGTGTGTCATTATAACGATGATACACTGCCTTTTTTTTATTTCATAATCGAGAGTGAGGTGGGAAGGCGGCTTCGTTCATAGTAGAGTTATCCGTAAAGACGACAATATGGAGGAAGATATGAATCGTAATTTACGGAAACTATGGCTGATTGTTCCCGATCAGCTGCCCACTGTCATAAGAAGGTGTCCAAAATGCAAAGGAAAAACAGAATTTCAAAACAGCGGGAAATTCAGGGTAAATGCCAATGGAAAACTGCTTGACATATGGTTAATCTATCGCTGCAGTCATTGTGACACTTCCTGGAATATGACCATTATTGAGCGGGCAAACCCAGAGAATATAGATAAAGAAGAATATAAAGGCTTTTTAAGCAACAGCCCACAGCTGGCTGCCAGTTATGGAAGTAACAGAGAACTGTTTATAAAAAACAAAGCGGAAATCGTGGAAGCAAAATCTGGGTATCATATCCTGAAGACCCCCACTACCACACCAGGAAACAAAGAATATTCTCTGGAAATACAGATAAAAAATCCGTCGGCATTGAAACTCAGGGCAGATGTTCTGCTTGCAGGTGAGCTTAAAGTTTCCAGAAGTCAGATTAAAAAATGGTTTGATGACGGGCTGGTGACATCAGAAGAGGAAGTTCTTATGCCGGGGGCAAGAGTTATGGATGGAATGTTAATTCAGATAAAAAAGGAAGAGTCCAACAGGCAGGAATTACTTGACGTTTGAATCATGCTGATTTATTCTTATAATGTAATAAAGTATAAGAACAAGGGTGATGAGAAATATGATAAGAACAGTTGCATCCGTAGGTTTACCTGTAGGAGAAAGCTGGAATATATATAAAAACCGATTGGTACCAGAGACGGTAACCGGTAAAGAAAAGCGGATCAGTATTGTCACCGGCGTTCATGGGGACGAGCTGGAAGGCCAGTTTGTATGTTATGAAATTAACCGTATTATCAGAGAAAATAAGGATCATTTAAAAGGAATTGTTGATATATATCCGGCACTTAACCCACTTGGAATCGATTCCATTACCAGAGGCCTGCCCGGGTATGACATTGATATGAACCGGATTTTTCCAGGTGATGAGGAGGGAGCTGTATCGGAACATATTGCTTCTGAGATCATGGCAGACATCTCCGGTTCTGATTTCTGTGTGGATTTACATGCCAGTAATATCTTTTTAAGAGAGATTCCCCAGATCCGTATGAGCGAAGCCTATGCAGACAAGCTGATCGGCTACGCAAAGCTGATGAATGTGGATCTTGTCTGGGTTTATGAGAATGCCGTAGTGCTGGATTCCACCCTGTCCCACGGATTAAACAGCATTGGAGTTCCTACCTTTGTAGTTGAGATGGGAGTGGGAATGCGGATTACTAAAACTTATGGAAAGCAGCTGACAGAAGGCATCCTCTGCCTGATGAAGGAACTGGGAATCTGGACCGGAGAAACCGTAGTTCCCAAAGAACCCATGATTTCCTATAATCGGAAGCTTGGACTTTTGCATTCAGAAAGCCCGGGAATATTTATGCCCCTGGTGGAGCATCTTGGTATCGTGAGAGAAAACCAGCCCATAGGGCAGATCTTAAATCCTTTAACGGGAACAATTCTGGAGGAAGTGGTTTCTCCCATTGATGGTCTGGTATTTACCCTCAGGGAATATCCGGTGGTATCGGCAGGATCTTTGCTGGCGCGGGTGTTAGGAGGGGAGCAGGCATGAGAAAAGAAACCATTTTCACACTGAAGAATCTTTACAGAGATGATATGAATCTGTATGGCTATCATTTTGGCAAAGGGGAAAAGTCGGCCTGTATTGTAGGCGCATGCAGAGGCAACGAGGTACAGCAGCTTTATATCTGTTCCCAGTTAATCCGACAGCTGAAAGAGTTGGAAGAGCGGGGAGCCATCATTAAAGGCAATGAGATTATGGTGATTCCCACAGTGAATACAGCCTCATTGAATGTTGGCAAACGGTTCTGGCCTACCGATGATTCGGACATTAACCGCATGTATCCGGGAGATGGAAGCGGAGAAACGACGAAACGGATTGCAGCAGGCATCTTCGATGCAGTGAAAGAATACAGCTATGGAATTCAGTTTACCAGTTTTTATATACCTGGTAATTTCGTACCACATGTGCGTATGATGGATACCGGATTTCAAAACCCCAGTCTTGCAAATCTCTTTGGGCTTCCCTATGTGGTGGTCCGGGATGCCAAGCCATTTGATAAGGCAACACTGAATTATAACTGGCAGTTAAAGAATACCAGCGCATTCTCCATTTATACCAGCGGAACGGATCAGATTGACGAACCCTCTGCCCGTATGGCAGTGGCTTCTGTGCTGCGGTTTTTAACCCGTATGGGAATGGTGCGTTACACCAGTCACAGCGGCTATATTGCAACCGTTCTTCACGAAAGCGATTTATCCAGTGTCAGGACAGACTGTGCCGGCATTTACCGTCCCCACGTAAAGCCAGGCGAGGAAGTAAGCAGGGGGGAGATTCTGGCAGATATCCTGGATCCCTATGAAGGTGAGATTATAAGCCAGATTCTTGCGCCTACGGAAGGAATCGTATTTTTTTCCCATTCCCAGCCATTCGTTACTGAGGGGGGTATTATTTTTAAAATCATAAGGCGGCTTCATGAATAATGTGCCGGTAAGAATGGAAAGGAGAGCGGACATGCAGGTTGCTGCTCTGGAGCGTATGCTCATTAATTCAATCATGGAAGTACAGATGAAACTGGGATATGAAAAGGAAGTAATCCGGTTTTATTATCCTGAAAAAGCATTGCTTAATATACTGAAATCAGGGGATTCAGATGATGAAATAAAAACAGCACTGAAAGAATTTAAAGCTTATGTAAAAGACCGGCTGGGAGAAATAAAAATCACGAAAAGTCAGGACCGGTTCTGCTTTCTCATTCCCCCAAAAGGGGCACAATATGTATGGGAACAGGAAGAGAAGAGTGGGTTTTTAGAAGAATTTATTAAGATTATTGAAAAGCCTGGTGTACAGCTTAAAGATATTAAAAACGTATTCTCCAGATATTCAGACGGCAGATATATCTGCGAAAGCTGCGACGGGGAAGAATGCGATTATATTTTGTATTTCGAAGACCCTGCCAGGGATTCATACCGTTATTTTATTAAATTCCATGATAATCATGGGACATACCACAGATTTCTGTCAGAAGACGTGAAAGATATGGGATTCTAAAATTCACAGGAGGAGAAACCATGCATAAGAAAACATTAATTGCAGTCTTGTTTACGGGGATTCTAATCGCAGGATCAGTCAGCTTTCCGGCAAAGGCTGACACTGTTTCAGCAAATGAACCCATACCGCTGATAGAACCCCTTATCATAAATACTGTAAATGGACCGGGGACCAGAATAAACGGACCCTCTTCACCAAACCAGTCAGCAGCAGGAGATCAGGTGGTGTCCTTTGCAAGACAATTTTTAGGTAACCCTTACCGGTATGGAGGGACAAGCCTGACTGAGGGTGCAGACTGTTCCGGTTTTGTACAGAGTGTATATAAAAATTTCGGAATCAATCTGCCAAGAACCTCCCAGGATCAGGCAGCTGCAGGAGTGGATGCAGGCGGTATTGAAAATGCCAGACCGGGAGATCTTATCTCATACATAGGCCATATCGGGATTTATGCAGGCAATGGCCAGCTGATTCACGCCAGCGGTCCCGAGGATGGAATTAAGATATCCAATGTGGATTTTCAGCCGATTCAGTCGGTGAGAAGAATTTTAAACTAGTAGAGAGAAAACGTATTGAGGATAAAACCTCATACGTTTTTTTTTTGCCTAAAGTGCTGAAAGCAGATACATGGTAAAGGAACCGGCAGCCAGAAGTATTCCATCGGAAGATGTGACTTCCACTCTGTTTACCACCGACCGTCTTCCTTTATGAATGGCGTTTGCCTCCACAAAGATCTGACCGGAGCTGATCCCCTTCAAAAAATCAATATTTCCATGCTGTGTAACATTGGCGTACTCGTAAGCATAGGCAGCCATACCAGATGTAATATCACAAAGGGTGAAAATAAAGCCTCCATGAAGATTTCCATATAGATTTAAGGCACCTTCTGTAATTTCTAAAGTAATTTTCGAGTGACCGGGCCATACCTCTAAAAGTTCGGCTTTCTCCACACCGCTTAAAGGGAGGATGTGACGCCGGATTCCTTCCATAATTTCTTCACGCATTTGGTCTTCCTCCTCTTCTTTATAAAAAGAATTTTCGTACTTTCTGCAATATATCATACTTTTTTACTACCGTACAAGCGGTAAATAAATATATGGTCAAAAACTATTAATCCACTGTTATACATAGGAGGGATCGATTGGATGTTATTTCGTACATGTCTTATAATATGACTATATTGTTAAAAATACGACATAGTTCGACTTTCATGGGGAGAGGGGTACTGGGTCGTCATAAAGGAGGATGGTATTATGAGCACCGGAGTTGCAGGTAACAGAAATCAAACCAGTGCAGTAGACTGGAAGACGGTAGTTGTATTTGTTTCCATAGCATTTAGTTCCCAGTGCGGGGGCGGATTTGCCGCCGGTTCAACACCCTGGTCCTATTTTTTTATGAATACGGGATTTTACGGGATGCTGCCTAAAGTAACACAGCCTTATTTCTGCCTGTTCATGCCCCTTGTGGTAGCGGCAATCAACTGTTTTATTATCTATTTTTTTATGAAGTTTGCAATGGATTTTAAAACCTTTGACTATGGTCAGTTTTTAAAGAAATATGGTTCCCGTTTTCTGGGAGGCAGGTTTGCAAAACCAATGCAGCTTGTATACGAGTTTAACTTTAACTGGCTTTTAATCGTATGCATGGCTCTTGCCTACTCCTCTTCCGGATCAGCGTTAGCAGAGCTTTCGGGAATGCCTTACCTGATTACTACCTTTGCAGTCGGAATTATTATGTTTTTACTTTGCATGAAAGGAGCCGGTCTTGTAAGAAAAAATGCCGTTTTCATGAGTGCAGTGATCTTTGTCACTTTACTGGCAATTCACGTTCCCAATCTTATTTACAATATCAGCAGCGGCAGGCTGACAAGAGAACTGGGAGTAATGGGAGAATCCTTAAATCAGGGAATTGCATCGGGGGCAGGAAGCTTTTTAAGTTACCTTCTGACAGCGTTATGCTGGGCCTACATATTTTCCGGTCAGAATCTTGGCGGATTCGGAGCTTATGTGAATCACGCGCAGCTGTTTAAAAATAAAAGTACTTTGCGCTGGTCTGTGGTTCTGTCTGTTATTTTAAACTGGATTTTCCTTGAAATCACCGTGGTCAATTTAGCCGCTAATTATTCTGAGGTATTAGAAGGCTGGAAAGCGGGAAAAGCGGTGTACACCATTTTGGTGGTGCAAAACGGATTTGGAGGAGAGCAGGTGAAAGCGGTTTTACTGACCCTCATTACCATTTCCATCTTTTTTGCCACCATTTCCACAGCAATTAACTATGCTCAGGGATTTAATGACCGCGTGATCAACTGGTATCAGAAAAAAACAGGAGAGAATGCCCAGACAGCAGAAGCAAAAAGAAACAAAAGAGGAGCTTTGCTCACTTTGTTTTATATTATTATTACCTGGGGTGTCTCACAGGTAGGGCTTACCAGCCTTGTTTCCAAAGGACTTACGCTGGTATCCTATATTAATTTATTTACACTCATCATTCCCACCGTCATGAATGTAATAGTTGGCTGGCGGGATGGCGATTACTCGAAAGAATGAAAATGAGAAGGGGCAATATGATGGAAAAAGAGAACAGGAAAGCATTGAAACAAAAGAACTCAGCAGGCAGAAAGATTACAGAAAAAATGGAAAATAAGTCCATAAAAAAGAGGCTTCTTTATGGAATCATTGGTATGGCAGTTACCATATCAGCCATCTACGGATTGATTAACGGTATGATGTTTTACCGGGATGCCAAGAAGAACATTGAACTTCGTCTGACGGAATGTGCCACTGCCTACAGCCAGTCAGTGGAGAATTCCATAGATCTTTACAGAGCAAGAATTGAATTTATTGCACAGAATCCGGAAATTACGGATTCATCCTTAAGTAAGGATCAGAGGACCCAGTTACTGGCTGAAATTGCAAAAGATAACGGATTTGCAACGCTTTCCATTGCGGGTGCAGACGGAAAAACCAGCGATGGTGGGGACGCCAGCGAACGGGAGTATTTTAAACAGTCTATTGCGGGAAATACATACATATCCTCTACCATTGTAAGCAAAGTAACGGGTAAAACTGTATTAATAGTATCTGCAAAGGTAAAAAGTGATAATTATAATGGAATTGTCATTGCAACACTGGATTCAGATACCTTCAGCACAATGATTGATGGTGTGGAGGTTGGTGAGTCCGGCTACGGATTTATTATTGATAAAGAAGGAAAGATTATCGCCCACAAAAACAGAGACCGGGTAAAAGATCAGACTAACTATATTGAAATAGCCAAAACAGATAAAAACTATCAGGGTACATCCGATGAAATGAAGGACATGATAGCGGGGAAGACAGGAATACAGACGGTTAATTTCAAAGGGGTGAATATGACCACTGGTTATACTCCCATAAAGGGGACAGACGGCTGGTCAATCGGTGTAGTTACAAAGGAATCGGAGATGATGTCAAGTTTTCGGTCCTCCATTTTTAATACCATGATTATCACCATGATTATGATCCTTCTGTCATTTGTAGTTGCATTCCGGATTGCAAAACCCATTGTTGAACCTATTTTAAATCTGGTTAACCGGATCCGGCTTCTGGAAGAAGGAGATCTTCATTCTCCAGTGCCCCAGATCAATTCAGGCAATGAGCTGGAAACCCTTTCCAAATCATTTACAGGTACAGTTGCCACGTTAAACAGTTATATTAATGAAATATCAGTCATCCTGTCCAGCCTGGAAAGAGGAGACTGTACCGTCAGTGTAAACCAGGATTACAAAGGGGATTTCGTTCAGATCAAGGATTCCTTAAGAGGAATTATTTTAAATCTCAATTCAGTTTTAGGAAACATCCGTGTATCCTCTGATCAGGTAGCAGAAGGTTCAAGGCAGATATCCAGTGCTTCCCAGTCTCTTGCTACGGGAGCTACCGAGCAGGCTGCCACTGTGGAAGAGTTAAATGCTGCCATCTCCAATGTATCCAGCCAGGCAGAGGAAAATGCGAAACGGGTAGAGAATGCCACCAGATTTGTAAAGGAAGCTGTAACAGGAGTCAGGGAAGGCAATGAATGTATGGATCAGCTGGACCGTTCCATGAAAGAAATCGGTGCAGCTTCCGAAAAGATTAAAAACATTACAAAGGTAATTGAGGATATTGCATTTCAGACCAATATTCTGGCTTTAAACGCTGCCGTGGAATCGGCCCGTGCTGGAGAAGCTGGAAAGGGATTTGCAGTGGTGGCAGATGAAGTACGTAATTTAGCAGCCAAATCTGCAGAAGCAGCCAAGCAGACAGCAGATTTAATCGGTTATTCCGTAGCTACTATTTCAGAAGGAGGAAAACTGGCTGACCAGTCTGCGGGAATTTTAAAAACAGTGGAAGAAAAAGCCGGTCTGGTTGATGACATTATTCATGAGATTGCCCTGGCTTCCGAAGCCCAGGTTCAGGCAATGGAAGAGATTAACCAGGGACTGTCCCAGGTATCCACTGTGGTACAAAATAATGCTGCTACGGCCGAGGAAAGCTCTGCTTCCAGTGAGGAGCTGGATTCCCTGGCTCAGGCACTGAAACAGGAAGTGGAGACTTTTAAACTGAGAGACAGCATGTAAAAATAACAGAGTCCACAGGAAGTCCGTTTTTTACGTCAGTATGATGACGCAAAGAACGGACTTTTTTTTAAGTCATAATTTGTCCCACTTTTCATATATTGAGGTAAGAGGAGGGATGAGAGTGGAGAGAAAAGACGAGCTGATCAATCTGTTTTCTAAAAACGTAAGAGAAATCTTAAACAAGGTAGCCTTAAATTTCGACGAAGTCCAGGAAATAAGGCTCCGTGTGGCTGCCCCTCTTATGCTGGTGTACAGAAACGAAGAGTATTATTTAACCGGATCAGGGGATATCAGCAAAAAACTGGAAGAAGCCTATCACATTACAAAAAACGAATTGAAGGAAACCATGGAGTATATGAGCAACTACTCCCTGTATGCATTTGAAGAAGAATTAAAGCAGGGCTTCCTTACTGTACAAGGGGGGCATAGAATCGGGATTGCAGGCAAGACAATCCTCGATGAGTCCGGGATAAAAACCATGAAATACATATCTTTTATTAATATCCGCCTTTCCCATCAGGTAAAGGGCTGTGCTTCTCCCATACTGCCTTTTGTCTATAAAAATCAAAGAGAGGTCTGCCATACCCTGATTATTTCTCCGCCCAGATGCGGAAAGACCACACTTCTTCGGGATTTGATCCGGCAGATATCAGATGGCTCCAGAGAGTTTGAAGGCATGAACGTGGGAGTAGTAGATGAACGGTCTGAGATCGGAGCCTGTTACCAGGGAGCGCCACAAAATGATCTGGGAATCCGCACTGATATTTTAGACTGCTGTCCAAAAGCAAAGGGGATGATGATGTTAATCCGCACCATGTCTCCCAGAGTGATTGCAGTGGATGAGGTGGGAAGCAGGGAAGACTTAGATGCCATCGAATACGTAATGAACTGCGGATGCAAACTCATCGCAACGGTACACGGCAGCTCCATAGAAGATTTAAGACAGAAGCCGGTGCTGAGAAGTCTTTTGGAGGAACGGATTTTTGAACGGTATATCGTCTTAAACAATTTAGGCAGAATCGGAAACATTGATCAGATCTTTGATTCCAGAGGAACCCAGTTGTATCAGGCAAATATATTTGGGACAGGGGTCCGGCCGGACAGGCAGGAGAGCAGGGCTTATGGGTAATACATGTTTGAGACTGGCAGGGGCAGCCCTTGTAATCGTATCCTGCTCCGGTCTTGGTTTTTATATGGCATCCCAGTGGAATGAGCATTTAAAAACAGTGGAACATTTAAGGAAAATGATATTTCTCTTAAAAGGGGAAATCGTCTATGCCAATTCTCCCCTGGCAGAAGCCTTTGAGCGGACAGGCAGGAAAGCAGGAGGGCAGATGGGAGATTTGTTTTTAAAGGTGTCCGAACGATTGATGGGGCAAAGAGGGGAAAGCTTTTACGGTATCTGGCAGGAAGAAATTGACGGTCTTCCAAAAGAGGTGTGTCTTTCCAGTGAGGATAAGCAGAATTTAAAGGGCCTTGGGGAACATCTGGGATATTTGGACACCGGAATGCAGGAGAGGACAATCCTTCTTTATCTGGAACAGCTGGATCTGTCAATTGATTATCTAAGAAATCATAAACAGGAAAAAAGCCGGCTTTATACAAGCCTTGGCATCATGGGAGGTTTATTCCTGACCATTGTAATGTATTAAGGAGGATAGCATGGGAGTCAATTTGATATTTAAAATTGCAGCAGTGGGAATTCTGGTTTCCGTCATCTGCCAGGTATTAAAACACAGCGGACGGGAAGAACAGGCATTTTTAACAAGCCTGGCAGGGCTCATTCTTGTGCTGTTCTGGCTGGTACCTTACATTTATCAGCTGTTTGAATCCATTAAAAATCTGTTTGCATTGTAGGTGAGAATATGACGGTTGTTTCCATAGCTGTTGTGGGGATTGTGGCAGTGCTTCTGGCAGTTTCCCTAAAAGGAATGAAGGGGGAATACGGAACTCTTCTGGTCCTTGCAGCAGGGTTTTTTATCTTTTTTTATGGGGTAGGAAAGCTTAGCACAATTCTTGATACCATGAAAGAAATCCAGTCCTACATAAAAATTAACAGCGTCTATCTTTCCACCCTGGTAAAGATGATAGGAATTACCTATATTGCAGAGTTTGCATCGGGAATCTGTAAAGATGCAGGCTACGGTGCAGTGGGAACGCAGATAGAGATATTTGGAAAGCTTTCCGTGCTGGCGGTCAGTATGCCAATTCTTCTGGCACTGATTGAAACACTTCAGGTATTTTTATCATGACAGGAGGAAGGAACATGAAAAGGAGGTTTTTATTTTTTCTGTGTCTTCTTTGTTTTCTTTTTCCCGCCAGCATCTCCTGGGGAGCGGAGGCTCCGGCAAAAGAGCAGGAAACAGAGGTCACCCAGGGGCTTGATCTGGATCAGTATGATCTGTCTGATATTCAGAAATTTCTGGATCAGAGAAATGATAATCAGGGGCTTAATCTTTCCTTTCAGGATTTAATGAAAAGTCTTATGGATGGGAAGTTAAATGATGTACTCAGCCAGACTGGAAAAGCGCTTAAAAAAATGCTGATGGGCGAAATCGAAAGCAGCGGGCATATGATGGGACAGATTCTTGTACTTGGCATTATCGGGGCTGTCTTTTCTAATTTTTCCAGTGTATTTACAGGAAGTCAGATCTCCGAAACAGGTTTTTTTGTTACTTATTTATTACTGTTTACCTATCTGGCAGCCAGCTTTTTTACCAGCATTTCCATTGTAAGCGGCGTGGTTAACCAGATACTGGGGTTTATGAGAGTTCTGATGCCTGCGTATTTTCTGGCGGCGGCATTTGCGGGAAGCAGTGCTACCGCAGTGGCATCTTATGAGTTTACCCTGGTTATCTTATCTGCTTCCCAGTGGCTTTTAGGAACGGTACTGCTATCACTGATCCGTGTATACGCCCTTCTGGTTATGGCAGGTCATATTGCAAAAGAGGATATGTTATCAAAGCTGACTGAACTGTTAGAGCAGGTGGTTTCCTGGAGCTTAAAAACTTTAATCGGACTGGTCCTGGGGTTTCAGATGATCCAGTCCATGGTGCTTCCTTATGTGGATTCCTTAAAGACAGGAGCCCTGCAGAAGCTGGTGGGCGCGATTCCAGGTATTGGACAGGGGGTCAGCTCTGTGGCCCAGATGGTATTAGGCTCTGGTGTACTGATTAAGAATACCATAGGAGCAGCCGGTATCCTGATTCTCATTATTCTTACCATCGTTCCCATTCTAAAGCTTGTTATCTTAATGTTATTTTATCAATGTGTGGCAGCCCTTTTGCAGCCAGTCTGTGATAAACGGATTATATCCTGCATTTCCGATATGGCAAAGGGACATAAAATGCTTTTGTCCGTGGCTATATCCTGCATGATTTTATTTATCGTCACCATAGCACTTGTGTGTGCTTCTACCAATGTAACCTATTATTCCGGGTGAGTGGCATGGATCAATTATATGAATGGATCAGAAATATCACTTATTATCTGATCTTTATCACTGTGGTAGAAAATCTTCTGCCAAATAAAAAGTATGAAAAATACGTCAAATTCTTTGCCGGTATGGTGCTGATTCTTCTTGTGTTAAAGCCCGTTACAGGCGGATTAAGACTGGATGATAAACTGGCCTACTCATTTGAAGCAATAAGCCTTAAAAAGGAAGCAGGTGAGTTAACCGGGAAAGTTTCAAAAATGGAGGAATCAAGACTGAAACAAATGATTTCCGGTTACGAAAAAGCAGTGGGAACTGATTTGGAGACCATGGCGCAGACAGCAGGTTTTTCCTGCAAAGAAACCAATGCAGAAATTAACAGTGATCAGTCCAGTGACCGGTTCGGTCATGTGGTAAAGGTTTCCCTTGTACTCTCCTCTGGAAAAGAGGAAATGCAGGCGGAGGAAGCAGCTTCTGTTGGCAGTAAAATGGATCCTGTTAAGAAGGTTGAGGAAATAAAAAATATTAGAATAACTGGGAAAGAATCGGATCAAAGTGCTGAAATAAAGCCGGAAGATGGAAAAAAAGAAGAGCAGAAAGAAAATTCCAGTCTATCTGGTCTTAGAAGGAGGATTGCGGAATATTATGGATTGGAGGAACAGGATATTGAAATTCAAATGGAAGATGGGTAAGGATAAATTGTTAATCCTGCTGGCGGTTGGAATGATAATCCTGATCCTTACATTTCCTTCTGGTCCCGGAATTGCAAAGAAAGTGGAAAAGACTGCGCAGAAAGAAAATAATAAGCAATCCACTTTACAGCAGGGAATTGTAACACAGCCTGCAGACGGAGATGCTGCCGCTTCCGTTTCCGCTGACCGCACTTATGAAGAAGAACTGGAAGCCAGGGTGAAAAAAATATTAAAAACCGTGGATGGAGTCGGTCAGGTTGATGTGCTCATTGTAGTAAAATCTTCAGGGGAAAAGGTACTGAGAGTGGATAAAGATAACTCAAATTCCACCACCGAAGAAAATGACACATCAGGAGGGTCGAGAAAGATTACAAGCGCAGAATTAAAAGAGAGTACCATTCTTACCGGCCAGGGAGAAAATACGGCTCCCATTGTGGAGAAAGAAATACGTCCTGAAATAGAAGGAATTATTATCAGTGCCCAGGGCGGAGGCAGTCCTACGGTAAAAGCTGAAATTTCCAGTGCCATGGAAGCATTATTTAACCTGCCCCCACATAAAATAAAAGTATTAAAGAGGGTGGAATAAAAAGGAGTGTCAGGTATGAAAAGTTGGAAAACAAGCAATGAACCCAATGTCCCGAAAACCCCAAAGAAAATGGATATGAAGAAACTGTTCCGAAGAAACCAGATTATTATTACAACTCTGGCAGTCATGATCGCTGCCGCCGGATATTTAAATTATGCCGGAAAGCAGGATGCAGCCTCCGGAACCGATGTGTATGAAGCCGGAATGACAGACATTTCCGAAGAAGACATTTTAGCAGAGAACCAGGCATTAAATGGCAGTGATTCCAGCAAGGATATCGCCAGTCTGGATCAGGATGCCGCAGATATTGACAAACTGGCAGCAGCCGATTCTGCGGGCAGCGCAGATAAGACAGCGGCCGGAAGTACCCAGGTAGCAGCTGGGGATGAAACAGCTCAAAGTCTTGCAGCAGGTGAGACCCAGGCAGCAGCCAGCCTTGCAGAAGGTGAAACACAGGCAGCTGATACCGGTCTTGACAATCCTGGTGAGGCTGTTTTAACCAGCGGTATGAATGTAGCAGATTACATATCAAGCGTGCAGTTAAACAGAGAACAGGTAAGGGCCAGAAATAAAGAAACTCTGATGAATTTAATCAACAATCCAAACATTGAAGAGGCCGCCAAACAGCAGGCCATTCAGCAGATGGTTGATATGACAGCTATTGCC
>SVDT01000077.1 GCA_015057775.1 Paenibacillaceae bacterium
ATGAGGAAAAAGTCCTGTCTGCTGGATGACATAGCCAATTCTTCTTCTCAAGGTAACTTCATCCATGGCAGCAGTATCTTTGCCGTCAATACAAATCGTTCCGGAGGTAGGTTTTATCAGGCGGTTTATCATTTTTAAAAGTGTTGTCTTTCCACAGCCGCTCTCTCCAATAATTGCCACCAGGCTTCCTTTTTGTACAGTAAAGGTAATATCATTGAGAACCTTTTTTGCTTTATATTGTTTTGAAATATTCTCAAACTTTATCATCAATTACTCTCCTTTCTTGTTTAGTGACAACTTATATTATATGTTAAAGTTGTTACTTTGTCAAATCGCAAAATAAAGCCGCAGGATTTGATACGCTTCCTGCGGCCTTATTTTCATATGGTTTTATTTATTTTCTTACACCCTTTTCATCCACTTCATAGCAATCTATTAGCTAGGATATAAAAATCCCTTTACACGGTCTGCAGTATCATCCTGCGCAATAAAATATATAGTATCGCCTTCCGTCAGCGCCACGTAGGGTCCCGGGGACTTCATCACCAGATCCTTTCTGCTGACAGCGATCACAGTCGCACCGGTATGCTGCCAGAATTGTATCTCGGTAACTGTCTTGTTTAAATAAGCGCAGTCCTTTGTGATCCGAATTTCAAAAGGCATAAACGGATTCATAGACCGGAAATGAACCGAAGCTTCTATCAGGTCATTCATACACTCATTTAAATAGTCCATCTCTTTCTTCTGACGGGATACACTCTTTAATAAATTCTCTTTAATGGTGTCAATGGTCTCCAGTTTACTGTTCTGCTGAATATAATCCGCTGCCTTTCTCTGGGATCGGATTATAATACCGCTGCCCTTTTCTGATGATACAATTCCCAGATCACTGAGTATGCAAATAGACCTGCGGGCAGTTTCCGGCGAAACGCCATACTGGCTCGCAAGGGAAGAACGGGCATATATCTTCTCACCTTCTGCGTACTCCCCATTGGCAATGCGGGCTGCCACCTCGATTGCAATCTGCTGGTAACGGGGAATAACGGTTCTGGTCTTTGGCTCTATGTCCATGTGATTATCATTTCCTTTTCTGATTTATAATATAAAACAGATTTAGTATAGCCTAAAACCAGACGAAAAACAAGCCATGTTAATTCTCTGTCTCACCATCTGCATCCATGAGAATTTCCAAAATTTTAACAGCTTTCTGATAACTGATATCTTCTACCTGATGGAGCCGGTTCACTACCTGCCTTGTAATCAGTCCTTTCTCTCCCTCAGCCCCAGTAACAGTATCTCTTTCCTTGTAATAGTATGTAATACCATTCGTCAGTTTCACATAATCTTCTGCAATTTCTTCCACACTGTAATTGTCTTCATGATCTCCCTCACAGACCGTAATCTTGTCACCAATACAAAGATTCATACCAAAACCTCCCACAAAATAATTAGAATAAAGATAACTATTACTATTATAACATAATTATATTGAAAAATATAGTATTGTCTGCCTTGTTTATATTTTTATACAGCTTTTTATTTTCACCCCTTAATTACACATCCCACATTGTATACACGGCTCCCCATCCATGCATACAGCTTCGCTGGCAGCTGTATATTCCATTATCCGATTCTCCAGAAATAACCTTGCGCATTCTATATCAGCCTCATCGGGATGCTTACGCGACTCCTCATGACGCCTGATCCCCTTTTCATCTAAAAAATGGGGGTGTTCCGGAGGCAGCTTCTTTCGATATTCCGTCCGCTGAATGTCAATTTTCCCCTGAGACAGAAATACTCCCATACAAATGTTATTCTGTGAAATTGATTGAAAAATGGCTTTTTTCACCTTATTACCATACTCACTGCTGGGATAACCTCCCATGGTTCCCACAGCAATAATCTTTTTATTTTTACAGTGTTCTAAAAACATCTGGCTGTTATAATCCAAATTACCGCGCCGACACCAGAAAAACAAAACAACCAGTTTTCCAATCCCAGCAGAAGAGGTAAGAAACTCATTGTCATGCAATGAAAATGAACCAGTTTTTCTGCTCAATTTCTCCAATACGCCCTTTGCAAGCTTCTCCGTATTTCCAGTCAGCGATGATAAATAGACGTATATGTTGTCGTTCATCTTATTCACCTGTTATTTTTATACTTTTTTTACTTTACCATATATTTAAAAATGGTATGTTGCACACGCAACATACCAAAGATAAAATGGTTAAAATAATTATAATCTTAATTTCTAAATTTGTAAATGCCCCTGTCTCTAAGGCTCTATAACTTGCTAATACTTTTTAATCTGATTTAATGCATGGTTTAAATCTTCCATTTTAAAATCAGGGTTCCGGTCTTTATCACGGCCAAGAATACTAAGTAGAGAGAGTCCTAAGGGAATTCCTTCATCCTTTTCTACTGTTTCCGCAGTTGCAGGGGCAAATTTGTAAAATACCTTCATTGCCTCCTGATTTTGCGTGATATCATAAGCACTGTCCTTTAATGAAAAATAGCCTTCTCTTATCAGATCATCTTCTTTCAGGAACCAGTTCCTTACGGCTTTCCCTTCACCGGAATCTGGTAATTGATAGGAAGTCTCTTTTTCAGCCACTTTTTCAAAAACCACCTGATCTTCTGCACAAGCTGCATCTGTTACCACGCTCCGCACCACAAAAGAGTTGTTTCCCTGCTGCAGCCCGATCTCCTTAAAAATAACCGTACCATTTCCATTGTTATATGCAGAACAGATAAATTCATTTCCCTGATTCCCAAACAATGCAACTTCTTGCTGGTTGGTATATACTTTTATATCAATACGGTCCTCTGCTCTTTTTACAAAGCGTTTGGAGCAAATATGGATAAACGGTTCTTCTGACCACATTGCTTTATAATAATAGAAAGCATCTTTTCTTATCTTACGATCATATGTTACAAGACCTTTCTGATTAATATACTTCTTACCCCCCTCATTTCTCCTGAAGCTGGAGAAATCAAACATATTCCAAACAAAGCTGCCCCACAGATAATCCTTGCTGTCAAAAATCTGATATACGGTTTCACTGTATAACGCCTGATATTCTTCCGAGTAATCTCTTACTTTTGGCTGTTCGGAGTGAAGGGCTGTGTTTGTATCTACGCCATACTCGCTGACACCAATGGGCATCTCTGGACAGGCAGCATGAAACTGATCCAGAAAACCATCATAATCATTCATCTCACCATAATACCAGCCAAAATAAATGTTATAACCAATCATATCCGTGATCTTGTTTAACTCACTTTCAAATTTTACCGTATAAAGGTTTGCACCCGTTACAAGCCGGGTATCATCAAGTTCACGGGCATATGAATATAATTCACGGCACATTTCATGCATGTAAGGCGCATCTTTAAACATGGCTATTTCATTTTGGATTCCCCAGAAGCAGATGGAGGGGTGGTGAATGTTTTGTAAAATTAATTCTGTCAGCTGGTATTTTGCATTTTCAAACAGTTCTTTGTCTTCCGTCATCTTAAGCATGGGAATCTCTGCCCAGACTATATAACCTTCCTGATCGCAGCGGTCGTAATGATACTGGGGATGCTGATAATGAGAAAGACGAATGGCGTTTGCTCCAATTTCGTGAATTAATTGAAAACTAATATCCTGCTGCTCTTTGGTCACCGCCGAAAAACTTTCTGCAAAATCCTGATGCATGGATACACCACGGATTTTTTCTTTCCGGCCGTTTAAATAAAAGCCAGTCTGGGCATTCATTTTAATGCTGCGAAAACCAATAGACTCACAGACCTCATCTACAACATTCCCATTCACACATAAGGCTGCGCGCAGCAGATACAGTCTGCCCTCTCCCTTTCCATTCCATAAATATGGATGTGGGATCTGAAATCTCACTGTTTCATTTGCCGGTCCTGATGCCTGGGCTGCCACAGTTCCGTCCTTTTCCAGAACATCGTAGCGGATTATTGCTCCTTCCGGTGCAATTGCGTGAGAATCGATTTCCAGCAATCCATTCCCGCCTTCCAGACTGGTACTTGCAATAATTCCATTGGTGCCATAATACAGGTAGTCGAAATGCTCTTTTTCTGTTATTAGTAAATTTACATTGCGATAAAGGCCCCCGAAAATAGTGAAGTCACCGAAAATAGGTGATATTGTCTGGTTTTGTGCATTGCTTACATATACTTCCAGACACAGTTCCTTTTCCGCCAATACAGAATCAGGCAGTTCAACGCGAAAGCAGGAATATGCTCCCCGGTGTTCCCCGATCAGTATTTCATTAACAAATACCTTGCAATGCTGATCTGCACCTTCAAATTCCAGAAATACCTTCTGCCATTCTTTTGATACCGTAAGCAGCTTCCGGTAAACAGCCAGTCCCTGATACTGATCTTCATCTGTATACCATGTGTGAGGGAGTGTAACCTTTAAAGAACCCTTCCCGCTTAATGTCTCCGGTGTATTTGGATTTGAAATATCACCATCGGGTAATTTTAAAAATTCCCACCCCTCATTCAATGATAATTTATTCATTTGATTCCCTCATTTTATAAATAATTCCTTCAATACTTTTCATCTTTTCTGGTGTTAAATCATAAAACTTCATAGCCACAATATTAAATACCGCTCCGATTAATTCCAGACCGTAGTAGAATACAACCGCTACTATCAGCAAAGAGCTGCTGTAAGGTGTTTCAAGATCAGGAAATTTATCTGCAAAGCCGATGGCTGCAAAACCAAATCCTACTAAAAGCGGACCAAAGGAAGAAATCATCTTATCCATGAAGCTGAATAACGTTCCTACCATACCAGGAATATACTTCCCGCTTCTGCTTGCCTCATAATCGGTAACATCTGCAATCATAGGAGGAATAATGGAACTGGTGATCATCTGGAATCCTCCGCCTAATACAGAAACTAAAAACAGCATAATTGTAAAAAAGGAAAATCCGGCAAAAGCCTGACCATAGCCATTGGTATAACCTGGAAGGTTTAATGTTTTAGGATCACAGAGCAGCCATAAACCGATTGCCAGAACATCCATAATTACAACACCCCAGCTTCCAAGCTGCATGGCTTTTTTCAAACCAAGTTTTCTGCCTATGGTACCAATTCCAAGAGTCATCATTACCAGTCCGATCACTGTGGTGTACATGGTCCAGCCACCGGATAGCTTATAATTTCCTGCTGCAATTCCGTATAGAACCAGTACGATAGCACTTGTCTTACAGGTATTGGCAAGCATATCGGTAGCTCTTGTTATAATCATCATCTGAAGTGGGCGGTTCTTGATCAGTACCTGTATATAATCTGACATTTTTACCTGAGGTGCTTTTTTTGTGCTTGTGTCACTGAACATACGAATGTCCTTTGGTGCGATTGAAATATAAGCAATCACAATACCTAATGTCGCAAGAAGTGCAACAATCAGCCAGTACTCATGGAATAATTCCGCACTTTTAAGAGATCCATATTTTACGGCCAGTGATGCGACAACCATTGTCATTACGGCACGCATAACACGTACAATTACAGTTCCCACAATGCTGAGTATGGGTCTTTGGGATGGGTCATTTGTCAGACACACATTTCCAACATGATTGCTGATATTTAAAAATGTATAACCAATATAATACAAAAGAGTAAATACAACAAAAAATACGGTTCTGATGCCAGTTTCCGGTAAACGGTCCGTCACATTAAACATCAGGAAACTGTTGACAAACAACATCGTTCCACCGATTACAAGACATAATCTGGTTTTGCCAAACCGTCCGCCAAACTTATCAATCAAAAAGCCTACGATAGGATCTGTAACGCCATCCCACAATCTCATAATTGTTGAAAAACTGGATGCCAATACAACTGCCATTCCTACATATCCATTTAAATAATATGACATAATCATGGTAATGCCCATATAAAGGTTAACGGCCATATTGGCCCCGCTGAATCCGAAAATCCGCCAGACGGGAACGTAATGTATTCCATCCTCCTTCATATATTTTCGGATCTTTTCATTTGAGTTGCTATCCATAATGTCCTCCCTGTTTAATTAAAAACTTGATTCACTTCGCGTATTTAAGATAGCATATATATTATTTTTGTGATAGAATAATATCACTCATAATAGAATTTTATCACAATGTCGTTTAGAAAGGCAATCCTATGAAGAATCATACTTACGAAAAATTTAAAGTTGCCTCCTCACTGATTCAGGATTTTTATCATTTACAGATTAATATACTTGAGCAGGAAGACCAGATAGAGGAATTTATTGATAAAAACCGCCTCCATAGTGTGCAGTCTTTTTTTACCAGTGAGATACTAAAGCTTTATACAAAACAATTTTCTCCAGACAGCATCTATTATCTGACCGATGCATTTATGGTGCATCTGGTTGTTTTTTTTATTGAAGAAGATCCTATTGTTTTAGGTCCTTTCTGTACCCTGCTTATGACGGCAAAAGATGCCCGTACCATCTTTGAGCAATACAAAATAACAAACTTAAGTCAGACAGACTTTTTTTCTTATCTCAGCTCCTTTCCGGCCATAAAAGAATCGGAACTATTCCGCATGATTTCTTCCATGATTCATACGGTCTGCCCACAGGGACCGGAAAAACAGATCAAGAACGTGAACTTCTTTCATCTTCCGGAATCAATACCAGAGGAATATGGAACCAGGGAACATTACACAGTATTACTGGAAAAACGATACACTTACGAGCAGCATTTTATTCAGGCGATTGAAAACGGGAACTCCAGATCAGCTATCTTTAATCTTCACAATATGCAGATGGATGTGGCCTATTTAAAACGCATCGGTACTACGTTGGAAAATGAACGGATTGGAGCAGCTATTACAAGAACTACCGTAAGGCTTGCAGCATTGCGCGCCGGTCTTCCGGCAATTGTGGTCGACAGACTTTCATCCCAGAACACTGCAATCACCCATAGTGCAAAAAATGTGGAAGAAATTCTGACTGCAAAAGAAAAGATGATCCGTGAATTCTGTAATGCCATCCATCATCACAAAGATCAGAAATATAGTTTTCTGGTACAAAGTGCACTATACTTTTTTGACCATCAATACTACAAAGAGATCAAACTGAAAGAACTTGCTGATGAGCTGAACGTGTCTCTCAATCATCTGATTTGCGAATTTCGGAAAGAAACCGGATTTACTCCTAATTCATATCTGCAAAAAAACAGAATGAAGCAAGCCTCCATTCTGCTTTCCAGCACCGACATGACCATGCAGGAAATCAGCAGTTCCGTGGGCATATCCGATGCTAATTATTTTATTAAGGTATTTAAAAAATATTATGGGGAAACTCCCACCAGCTACAGAAAAAAATACAGAACTTAGTTTCTTATACTACAGTCTGGTATCCCATCTGTCACAGAATACTTTGTCATTTGCAGTACCAGAGAATTTACTGTTTCCGCATATTTTATTAATTGCAGCTCTGATATTCTCCTGATTGCTGCCATAGGCATTGACAAAGGTATGAAGCTGCGGAACATCGATTAAGTGATTGGTATAATTGAGACTGATTCCAACAGTCGGCACCTCCATATTATACCAGGGGAGCTCACAGCTGTGATTGCAGCTCCAGCGGATGCGGACATTATTCTCCTGTGCATATCCTTTCACGTTTATTACAAGAAATACAATATCATGGTTGTCAATAAATGACTGGCGTGATTCGTGTCCCAGCATCTTCACGAAGTTCATGGGAGAAACTCCGTTTTCGACTTCCAGATCATGGTAGTTGGGACATACGTCAACATCAAAACCTGCTCTCTCTAATTCTTTGATTACGGTTTCTTTCACAGGATCACCTTTGTATGCCTTGCTGGTGGGGGTACTCTGGACATAAACCAGATACGCTCTTTTTTTCAAATGCACATCCACAGGTATGAGCTGCTTTGTGTCTTTCACCATGGTAATACATTCATCCGCTGCCTGTTTTGTAAAGGCATGGTGTTCCTCACACCCAATCCATTTATCTTTTAATTCCGGACCCGGTATTCTTACTGATTCATCATAAAGGTGTAACTTTGCCTTTAACCCAAGGATTCGGGTAACTGCATCAGTAAGCCGATCCTCAGTTACTATCCCGTTTTTAACTCCTTCCCGAAGATATTCCATATCTTCTTCCACATCATTGGCAAATAAAAACATGTCACAGCCGGCTGCAATGGCTTTGGGAATCGCATCACATCTCTTTACCATGGCAGTCATTCCCACCATATGAGATGCATCCGTCGTAATTACACCGTTGAACTTCATCTCATTGCGAAGCAGATCTGTAATTAATTCAGGGGCAAGTGTTGCCGGCATTATTTCTTCATCTTTTATTCCAGGACGTAACTTTCTGCTCATTTCTGGTAATGCAATATGTCCCGCCATAATTGACTCCAGGCCTTCATCAATCATGGTCTGATATACGTTTCGAAAACTTTCGTTCCATTCTTCCACGCTTAAGGAATTTACACCAAGTGCCAGATGCTGATCCAGTTCTTCCACGCCATCTCCCGGGAAATGTTTGCAGCAACAGGCCATATTGGGATTGGCCTCTTTAATTCCCTTTATGTATGCTCTTGCATTGTCGGTGACGACCTGAACATTATCACCATAGCTTCTGGTGTTCACAATGGTATTTCGCCAGTTCATATAAATATCTGTAATCGGATTAAACATCCAGTTACAGCCCACTGCAGTCGCTTCCCGGCCCGCCGTCAATCCTGTATGATACGCATGATCGGTGCCGCTTCCTGCTCCGCACTGCGCTGCTGTGGCAACAAATGTTCCTTCTGGTATACAGCCATTTCCGCCTTCATCGCAATTTGCTGCAATCAGCAATGGGATCCTGCTGTGCTTCTGATACAGGGTATTCTGCAGATATACGGTTTCCTTATCCCCTCCCTGCCAGCGCAGGCCTCCCTGATGAGACTGACGCAGGGTGTTTTTTATTTGTTCTTCATTTACTCCGGGCGTTGCCTTCAGCAGTATGAACAATTGTCCGATTTTCTCATCCAATGTCATTTCGCTATAAGTCTGTTCCACCCATGAGATCTGTTCCTCATTTAAGCAGAATGGTTTTTCCTTCAAATTTACCATTATATTATCCTCTTTCTTTTTGTACAAAGTTATCATAGAATTTCTTTTTGTAATAAATAGAATCATCTCTAAAATCCTGTTGAAGAAATTTACCAAATGCATGTTCTATAAACTCGTTCCATGATTTTGCTTCCTGTTTCACGAGAATAGGATAAAAAAGAACGTGATTCTCACTTGCAGCTTTTTCATCTCCCGGGGCATCCCCGATCATGATTACATGGTTCGTATCATAGCCCTTTTCTAATAACTCATGGATGCAATGGGATTTGCTTCCAATATTTTGTGATAACAGCAAATCAATATGTTGAAGCAGTCCATTATGAAGCCATTCTTCTCGAACGGCTTCATAATTTGCGGAGGATACGATTGCAATATCAGCATATTGATGTACCTGCTCCAATACATCCTTTACATTTGCAAAAGGCATCTTTTCCCGGGGTAATAATTCTTTGATTCTCTGATTTAATCTTTCTGACCAATCCAATGCTTTTTCCAGGCATACGGTTCTGTTTTTTGAAATTTGTTTCATTAAAGATTCATTTGATAATTCCTTTGTCTCTTTCACCCAATCGAGGAAACGATCCAATGCTTCTATCACAATATACGTTTCATTGATTTCTTTTAACGCCATTGCAAGTCCTTTAAATCGGTTTATCCCTCTTAATTCAGAATACAGGTTTATCTCATACCATCGATTAAGAATTTCCTCTTCCCATTGCTGTAAATTCCACACTTCAACCAGACAGGGACCAAAACACTTTTTGTGTTTGATGTCCATGGTATCCATCGCACATCCGTCCGAATCCACACAGACCAGAAATTGTTTCTTTTTCTGATAATTTTCAATATCTTGCATTATATCATTAACTCCTTACTATTTTGCCCATTCCGATCTCTGTATCTGAAAATACCATAATATCATCCTGGGAATTACTTGTTGCTCTCCATTCTGGAAGTGATTTGCCATTGGGATTTCCACGTTTTGCAAAGTTGCTGAAATACTCCATCATAACATCTGATAACTGATAATCCTTCTCTTCCCATGGCCTCCAGCAATTTTCCAACGCACCAATGGTGTACCAAAGTTCACTGGAATGCCAGGAACCTTTCTCATCACCAGGAAGGTTTCTGGAAAAATAGAAACAATACGAAGGAATCAGCCCCTGTTCAGACTGCAGGATTGTCCAGTCTTTTGCCATTCTGTGCATTTCCTCTGGCAGCAAATCATCCTTTGTACTTCCCATCATATATGGAATTTTTGCCTGCATCCCCTTTGTAATCATTTCATCTGTATGAAAGGGCACAATCCCCCTATCAATAACCGGCATGCAGTTTTGTATCCCATTGGGATATTTCTGCATTACTGCAAACATGGAATCCAGTAAGTCTTTGGCATCGCATTCAATCCATTCTGTTAAAGACGTTCCAACTTGAGACAGAACCTCGTTCCAGAACGGATACGTTTTCTCCGCATAAGTGGCATTTGCAAATGTTTCGCTGACACCGCCTCCGCTTGTCATAATTGCCTTTGAAATATATTCTTTCGCCAGTGGCGTCATACACAATTGCTGCAGACTCATGGCACCTGCGGATTGCCCCATCACTGTGATGTTAGATGGATCACCGCCAAACCGTTCTATGTTATGATAGATCCATTTTAAAGCGGTAAGCTGATCATAAAGACCGTAATTACCAGTATGTCCATCTCTTTCTTCTAATTCCGGCAGGGAACAAAAGCCAAATGGCCCTAACCGATAATTGCAGGTTACGAAAATAACCCCTTTTTGTGCATAACCAGAACCATCAAACGGTTTCTCATTTCCACAGCCGCCCTGAAACATTCCTCCATGTACGTAAAAGATCACAGCTGCATCTTTGCAGCATTCCGGTTTCCATATGTTTAGAAAAAAGCAGTCCTCACTATAAGTGTATACGTCATCTTTCCGAAACTCTTTATAATAAAATGATTCTTCCTGTTCTTTATAAAATGTTCTTCTCTGAATGCCTGCGTCTTTAAACCTGGTTGCATCAAAGACGCCATCCCATCTGGTTACTTCTGCGGGATACTCCCACCTTCCAGCAGTTGCATACCGTATACCATAGAATTTGTGAATGCCTGTTTCAGAATCAATTCCTTTTATTTTGCCACAGGCAGTTTCCGTTGTTATTTCTTTCATTTCTCTCCATCGCCTTCCGATTTATTTCGTCTTTGTGCCAGTTCCCCATAGATCATCTCAGTTTTTGCTTTTGATAAATTATAGATGATACCCATACCAATGATTTCTACAACTCCCGCAACAGCAGGCATGATTGTTACCATACCTCTTATTCCGGCTCCAACGCCGGCCTGCTGGGTTGCAACACCTGAAACATATCCAATTGCAGCCAAAAAGTAGGTGGAACCACTGTGAGTAATTGATGTTCCGATTTTTTTACTGAATGTATAGATGGAATATAACGTTCCGTCTGCTCTTTTATTTGTTTTGTATTCCTGATAATCAATACAGTCTGTAATAAACGCCCAGATTAACATCATGAAACCGGTCTGGCCTATGTTTGCCAATGTGCTTAATACCAGGTATACATATACGTTGGAAATTGGGAAAAGAAACAGGCAGGAAGAAAATATAATATTATATAAGGCACTGGCAATAATTACTTTTCTCTTTCCAAATTTATGGGCAAGTTTGGGGATTAATGGAAATACAAAAAACAACATTGGAATACTTAATGGAGAGGTCAATGCCATCATCCTTGGAGCGTGATAATATTCTCTATATAAAAAGCTGGACAACGATCCCATGGAAGCCGATGCAATGCAATTTCCAAAAGATGCGACCATTACTCCAATTAATGGTCTGTTTTTGATTGCTTCTTTCAAAACATCAAAGAATTTATAATTATTAGCTGTCTGTTTTTTGTTATCTGCCTCAGAATATCTCTCTGTGGTAAATGTTAATAAAACGAAATAAAATACAATACTGAGTACACAGGCAGCGATTGCAAGTATAAAGAAAGCCTGTGGATTTACTGTCTGATCCTTGTTCCAGACAAACATTGGGACTAATGGCAGAAATAATACCCCGACTAATGTTCCGCCAAGGCTTCTTGCCCTTGATAACTTCGTTCTTTCCACCGGATCTCTTGTTATTACAGAAGCCATCGCACCATAAGGCATAGAAGTACCGGTGTAACTCATTCCGTAAATCAGGTAGCCCAATGCAATCCAGATATGCTTCATTGTCATTGACCAGCTGGAAACATCAGCAAAACACATAAGCACTGATATTGCTAACGGGATCATGGCGATTTTAATATAAGGTTTAAATTTATCTCCTGATTTACCAATTCTTATTCTGTCAGGCAACGAACCGATTAATGGATCATTAATCGCGTCCCAGATTTTTGCAAAAAGAAACAATCCGGCCATCCATTTAGCACTAATGCCCAGTACATAGGTACTGAATGTCAGTATGTACAGATCAATGTATAAATTGATCATACTCCCGGCCAAGTCTCCAAAGACGTAACCTAATTGATCTTTAAACCCGAATTTCTTTATTATTTTCTCCATTGTAGTGCCCTCCACTTATGATTATGCATTACGATTGTTCTATCAAATAGTAACAATTTATCAGAAGGGATAACAGAACTATTTTTACTAAAAATAGCATTATTTTTTGTTTTGTATTGATTGATCATGGATTTTATGCTATTTTGAATAAATCAATGCATTCAGGAGGTGGACCTTATCTATGTACGATCACTACATTGACTTAGCAAAAAACATATTTGACAGTCAGAACATACAAACGATTCTACTGACTTCCCCATTTGATAATATCAGCAAGATCGATTATTCCTTACGCTCCAATTTATATCCGCAGCAACATCCTTATGAAGATATCAAGGACTGGCTGATACAGAAATGTTTATTTCCAAATATCTATATCATGGAAAGCTCGTACCATATCTGTAATGTATATTTGAAGCTTCCTGTTGCAGACCATACCGCTTCTTATTTATCAATAGGTCCTTTTTTGTTTAACCGGCCAACTGACCCGGAAATTCGGCAAATAGCAGGAATCTATCCATCTCCACACATGGAACAGGAATTAATATTCTTTTACAACAATCTTCCTTTATCGATCTCCCGCGAACGATTCCAGGCTTTTATTACTGCGCTTTTTTCACCTGTTCTTGGACCTGAAATGCGTATCATCTATCAGAGTGATCCCCATATTTTAGATACTCTGATTCCGACCAATGATTTTGAACATTCTTTTTCTGAAGGGGATCTGTCACTGAATCTGGTGGAACAACGATATCAGATTGAACAGCAAATGATCGCTGCTGTTAAACAGCAGAATTTTAAAGAAGCAATCCGTCTGCATAAGAAAATGCTACAGTTTAATTACGGACAGAGAACTTCAAACCAGCTGCGTAATTCCAAAAATTTTATGATTGTATTTAATACGTTATTAAGAACTGCGGCCAGGGAATGTGAAGTTCACCCTTTTTACATTGATAAAATATCCCGGCAGTTTGCAATAGAAATTGAACAATCTACCAATGACCTGCAATTAACAAAGCTTACAACTGACATGATACGCAAATACTGTCTATTGATCCACAATCACTCTGTAAAAAAATACTCTGACAACATTCAGGACTGCGTTACCTATATTGATCTTCATTATAACGAACCTCTTACCCTGAAGAGGATAGCTGAATATCAAAACCTCAACAGCAGTTATCTTTCAACTCTGTTCAAAAAAGAACTGGGTAAGACAGTAACGGAATATATCACGCAGACACGCATCAAGCAGTCTTTATTGTTGCTGAATTCCACCAAACAATCCATACGGGATGTTGCCAATCAATGCGGGTTTGATGATATCAATTATTTTTCCAGGATATTTAAAAAATATCAGGGGATGTCGCCTAGTTCCTATCGGAAAATGATTCAGGACATCTAAATTTATTTTTTTAATGATAAAATAGCAGGCAGATTTTTATCTGCCTGCTATTAAAATAATGTTGGCTATCAACTGACTTCCATTATGAACTCTTACATGGCAACGGTTTCTTCGGACATTTTGGCTTATCCGCTCCCGCCTTTATAATTGCATTCTCCTCGCAGGCCTCTATGCAGTTACCGCACCCGGAGCATTCGTTCTGGTCGATGACGTGAATGAATTTCTTTTTCCCAAGTATTGCATCATCTTCACAAACATCAAGACATTCCGTGCAGCCTGTACAAAGATCCGGAAGAATGTGAAACGTTAAAAACTTCTGGCACACCCCCGCTTTACAGCTTTTTTTGGTGATATGCTCCTCTATTTCACTTTTAAAGCAATTAAGAGCGCTCTCCACCGTATTGGCAATGGAAAAACCAGCTTCGCACAGAGATTGCCGCTTCATTTCATGGCACAATTCTAACATTAAATCCAAATCAGATAGTTTCCCTTTTTTTAAAGTCATATCCGTTAAAAGCATACGGATCTGAAAAACACCTTCATGGCCAAATACACATCTCCCACAAGCTTCTTTGCCGTATCTGTCTGCGGTTTTAAGAAGATAGTCCAACATGCAATCGGACTCATTTAAGATTTCAATATAATCCGTGGTCAGTTCAACTGGCTGATCCATCATAGTCTTGTTGATGAAAACGCCCATTGGATGACCGAAGTACATTGCCTTAAATATTCCCTGCACACCAACGGCAGCCAGTATGTCTGCTGGTGTTATCTTCCTGTCCAGATCAAGAATCCCCTTTTTCTCAACCTTACCTGCGACATACACGTTCTTCTTTCCGGCATTTATCAATTCTTCCACCGTCACTACCCTGCATTCGCCAGAATGAAACGCTTCATTGGAGCATAATGGAATGGGCTTTTCTCCCTCAGTTACCTTTTTCAGAGCAGATGCATTCCCATAAGTAAAACCGGATTTGTGACGGGTCTCGATGATTGTCAGACCCTCTGGTTTCTCCCAAAGCCAGCCGCCTTCCGGCACAATCAGGTAACGAATACCGGCAGGTTCTTTCAACAGCGCTTCCATGACCTTTTCCGTATTATCTTTTAATAGCATAGGAGAAACGGGTGCCTCGTGATAAAGTGGCATTGCATTGCAAATAATCATATCCATTATCCTTATTCCTCCTAGTATTCGTTCCAAAGCCTGGGATTGGTTACATTCAACCTCAGATCACATTGCAGGCAGCGCCCGGCCTCACACGTTGCTTCCTCACAGGTAAATGTCTGTTCCACTGCAGCAAAGCTTTTTTTCCGTTCCTGGGGTTCCAAAAGAGCCGGTGACAGCCGCTCCAGTTTTCCAAAGTCTTCCGTCCTTCCAAGGAACGGATCCGCCGTTTCCTTTTCCAGCAGTTCTTCGGAAATGTCTCCGTCTCCACCAAGGTAACGGTCCATCTCTATGGCAGACCGTCTCCCAGCAGCAATTGCTTCTATGACTGATTTTGTTCCGGTTACCACATCACCAGCCCCATAAACCCCTGGCATGCTGGTTGAAAAAGAGCTGTTTACCTTTACATAAGAACCGGGATTTAGTTCGATTCCCAACTCCTCCGTCCCAGCCGGTGCCTGTCCCACAGCAAAAATCACACGCTCCACCGGTATGTTCTCCTGGGATCCCTCTACAAGCTCTATGACCGCTTTCCGGTTTTCATCAAAATAAAACTTCTCCACTTTTTGAAGCTCAACGCCTTCCACCTTTGTGTTTCCTGTAATACGGAGAAACGAATGGCTGGAATGAAGAATAATTCCCTCATCTCTTCCTTCCCGTATTTCTTCTGCTGAAGCGGTCATCTGATCACCGCTTTCCAGGCAGGCAATGTGGACTTCTTCTGCCCCCAGACGAAGGGCTGTTCTGGCGCAGTCATAAGCTACATTTCCTCCGCCAAGCACCATCACTTTTTTACCTGGATCATCGATCTTGTTCCTACGTGCATCTTTTAGGAAATCCGTATTCAGCATGACTCCGGAAAGCATATTTCCTTCCAAAGGCAAACGGATGCCCTTATGGGTGCCGGTGGCAATTAAAACCGTATCATATCCCTGTTTTAAAAGGACTTCCGGCGCATCAGCCGTAGTATTTACCTTCAGCTGAACTCCTACTTCCAAAATATCGCTGATCTCCCGGTCCAGCACCTCATCTGGCAGCCGGTAGGAAGGGATTCCATAACGGCACTGTCCGCCCGCTTTTTCATTGGACTCAAAAACAGTTACTTCATGCCCTTTCTTTGCCAGATAATAAGCTGCTGTCAGCCCGGCCGGACCGCCTCCGATCACAGCCGCCTTTTTTCCTGTGGGAGCGGCAGTTTTTCTGTTTTTCTTCCATTCATCGGAATGAGCGGCAGCGGCAGCTCTTTTTAATTTGCAGACAGACAACGGCTCTCCAAGCTGATTGCGCTTACAGGCTGTTTCACAAATGTGATTGCAGATACAGCCCAGTGTTTCCGGAAACGGCAGTTTTTCTCGAATGACAGCCGTTGCTTTTTCATATTCTCCCTCTTTTATGTACCTTAAGTACCTGGGGATATCTGTATGTGCAGGACATGCAGTCCTGCATGGAACCACACTTTCCCCGTAAGAGACGTCTTCCCTTATCTGTCCCAGGGCATCCATAATGGAGCCGGTAGGACAGACTTCAATGCAGGCTCCACAGAATTTACAACCTGCTTCTTTCAGGGAAATGTTTCCGTCGGTTCCAATGCGCACTCCATCTTCTGTTTTTTGAAAATCCAGCACCTTCACCCCGCGAAGGTCTCTGCAGGCGCGCACACAGCGTCCGCAACGAACGCATCTGGTAAACAAATGCCGGATTAAAGGATTGCTGTCATCGGTAGGGA
>SVDT01000078.1 GCA_015057775.1 Paenibacillaceae bacterium
ATTTTTACTTTTCCATCACAGGTGGTTTCTCCCACCACCAGATCAGAGAAGTACATATACGGGCATTTATCCGTAATGGCAAAGCCGTAGCTGGACTTGATCAGGGGACATAAATTACTGGGGAGATCCTTTTCCGCTTCAGGAATCGTCTCGTCGCTGGTTGCACATAAGCCTACTGTAACAAGCCCTGCAGCCATAAATATTTCCTGGGGGGTATAGGTGCAGAACTGACCTACCACTCCGGTGCCACTGTCCTTTAATTCCTTCATAGCCAGAAATCCATCCTGTCTGGCTTTTGCAAAGCTGTCAAATATCCGGGGTAACTGGGTTTTTAATTCCACCATAATTTCTCTCCATTTCGACACGTATTGTATGTATAATCATACACTAAGACACATAAAATGAAAACACCCATCTTTCGACAGGTGTCCATTCCTAAGATTCTAAAGTTCAATTTCTTCTATGGCTTTATCCAGAAATATGATTCCGTCCAGATGCTCCAGTTCATGACAGAAGCATTTTGCCAGCTCATCTTCCCCTGTGATCATGATCTCTTTCCCGTTCTCATCCAGTGCCTCAATGGTAACTTTTTGCGGACGGATGGTCTTTACAAAACGATCGGGAAAGCTAAGACAACCCTCGATGCATTCCTGCTCTCCGCTGCATCCAATGATTCTTGGATTAACAAGCTTTAACAGGCAGTCACAGTAATCAATTACTACCAGCCGCTTGCAGATCCCTACCTGATTGGCCGCGATGGCGGCTCCGTTCTCCGTATGATGCAGGGTTTCCAGCATATCATCAAGGTTCTGCCTGATTTTGTCGTCTATGACCGTTACTTCTTTACAGCGTTTCCGAAGGAGCTCATCCTCATTATACCGCAGCTTCCTGACAGCCATTCTTATCCCTCCTGCTTTTATCTGCTCTGGATTTCCGTTCACTTTCCTCAAACAGAAATACCTCCTCAATGGGACGTTCAAATACACTGGCAATATCATAAGCCAGCCAGATGGAAGGCTCAAACTTTTCTGTTTCAATTGCATTGATTGCCTGCCTGGAGGTACCGACCATCTCGCCAAGCTGTTCCTGGGTAAGCCCTTTTTCCTCTCTCAACTGTTTGATCCGATTTTTCATATTGTCCCTTTCTATTGTCATGTTAACATTACATTTAGTATATAACGTTTCTATTGTAACGTCAACCTTACACACAAGGAATCATATATAAAAAATCTTGCAGATACTGAGCAAAACGCCGTTCCTGCAAGATTTTTTACTGTTCTATATTCTAGGTATGATTCTGAAATGAATACAGAAGATCCAGTGGCTTTACATAACCCAGTGTAGGTTCTGTCATCGTTCCCAGTGCTGATCCATTGGAAACAAGTACTACTACTGTAACCGGGTATCCTTGTTCCTGTATCCATTTCCGTTTAAATTCTATCAATAACTCCCCTGCTTTAATACGGTCTCCCTCTTTTACAAATGCTTTAAAGCCCTTTCCTTCAAGTTCTACGGTATTAATACCTATGTGAATCAATACTTCCATTCCATCATCGGTCTGGATGCCCAATGCATGCCCGGTTGGAAAAACAGCAGCCACTACTCCTTCTACGGGAGCATATACCTGATCTGCCACTGGCTGGATTCCAACACCATTTCCCATAATTCCTTCCGAAAACACTGGATCTTCCACTTCTTTTAAAGGAATGACAACTCCCTTCACCGGGCTGTAAACCGTCAGTTTCTCACATACAATCTTTTTTTCACATTCTCTGTTTTTTTCTCTTTCACCAAATAACCGATGTAACAAAATAGGTCTTCCTCCCTTAGTATTTAATTATTTCGTATCCATTTTTACTACAAATAAGTATGACAAGAAGAACGAAAGTCCAAATGCTATGATCCATCCCATTGCTGCATAAACAAAGTACGGTCCGATATAAGCTGGGATACTGAACACGCTGGACGTAATATATCCGTATAACCTTACACCAAATGCACCAATAAATGCACTTCCCACACAGCTTGCAATGGTAGCTGCTAAAAATCCTTTTTTATATTTTGTTAATATACCAAAGAGTGCCGGTTCCGTAATACCCAGAATCCCGGATAACACAGCTGATAAAACAATGGATTTATCCCGCTGGGTTGTCTCTTTGAAATAACATCCACATGCAGCACCTACGATAGAAAGGTTTGCAATGAACATCATCGGCATCAGCATATCCCACCCTTTTGTTGCAAAATTCTCCAAAGCAATGGGCGTCATGGCATGGTGCATACCAACCAGAATGGATACCGGACGGATAAGCCCCATAACGAAGCCTGCGAAAATCGGAGAAATACCAAACAGGAAATCAAGCATTCCAGCAAGTCCTTTTCCCATATAGATACCAATGGGACCGATTACAGTCAGGGTGAAAAATCCGGAAATTAATAAGGTTAAGGTAGGAGTGACAACCGTTCTGGCCGCTTCCGGCACCACTTTATCCACCCATTTGTAAATGTAGCTTAAGGCAAAGACTCCGAAAATAATGGGAATTACGGAGCCGGAATAATTAAATACCGGAACCGGAATTACTCCCGCAAATAAAAAGCTGCTGATTTCTTTTGCCTTAGCGGCGTCAACCATGGTAGGATACATGATAATAGAAGCAATTGCTGCTGCCAGATATTGGTTTGTCTGAAATTTCTTAGCCGCAGACACTGCGATAAAAAATGGCAGAAACGTAAATACACCGCTGGCCAGCATGTCAATAATCTTATAAGTATCCGTTGTATTGGTGATGACTCCCAACGCAACAAGACCGCCGATCAGTCCTTTAATCATACCCGCTCCTGCTATGGCAGGTACAATAGGGCCGAATACGCCTGAAACCATATCCATGAACCATGTTATAAAATCTTTCTTCTGCTTTTCTTCTCTTTTAACCGGTGTCTCGCCTTCGTTTAGCTGAAGCATTTCCATCAGGATCTCATAATATTTATGTACACTGGTCCCGATCACGATCTGAAGCTGGTCCTTGGCAAACTGAATCCCCATAACACCTTCTAAATTCTTTATCTCTTCCTGTTTAATCAGATCTTTATTCTTTAAATCAAAGCGGAGCCGGGTCATACAATGCCATGCATTGATTATGTTTTCTTTCCCACCCACATATTCTATAATTTTAGCTGCAACTTCCTGCTTTTCCATTTTTCAATGGTACCTCCTTCAGTTTTTGATGTTTTAGGCACGTGCTTTGTGGTCTAAATATAGCATAGGCGTATTTTTTTGTAAACCGCTCCATTTTTCGGTTTGCATTGTATAAAATCCTTGTAAATAAAGGGTTTATTCGACTTATTATTTCAAATTGGACTGTTTATTTTGGCGTTTTTGCAAATCAAAAAGCCAGGTTGACATCACCCTGTGCCTGTGATTAAATTAGACTCATACAAAACAAAAGGAGTATCTGACATGAGACAAACCATTATCACAGACATCCGCTGCTTTATTACTAATCCGGAGCGGCATAATCTGGTAGCTGTAAAAGTTATGACAGACCGGGGCGTTTACGGAGTAGGCTGCGGAACCTTTCAGCAACGGCCGCTGGCAGTAAAATCTGCTGTGGAGGATTATTTAAAGCCCATCCTGATCGGCCGGGATGCCAATGATATAGAGGATCTCTGGAATCTGATGATGGTCAATTCCTATTGGAGAAACGGACCTGTCTTAAATAATGCCATATCAGGCATTGACATGGCGCTCTGGGATATCAAGGGAAAACTTGCTGATATGCCGTTATATCAGCTTTTAGGCGGAAAATCCCGCACTGCCATCCCCGCCTATACCCATGCAGTTGCAGATTCCATGGAAGAGTTATATCAGGAGATTGAACGAATCCGCGCAGAAGGGTATCAGCATATCCGGTGCCAGCTTGGATTTTATGGAGGAATACCAGACGATCTTAAGACTCCCTTAAACCCGGTTTCCGGCACTTATTTTAATCAGGATGACTATATGCATAACACAGTCACCATGTTTTCAAAGCTTCGAGAACGTTATGGCAGGGACTTCCATATTCTTCATGATGTCCATGAACGTCTTTATCCAAACCAGGCCATTCAATTTGCCAAGGAACTGGAACAATATCACCCTTATTACATTGAAGATCTTCTTCCACCGGACCAGAATGAATGGCTGTCCCAGTTACGAAGCCAGTCCTCCGTCCCTGTTGCAACCGGGGAACTATTTAATAATCCCATGGAATGGAAACATCTGATCATCAACCGTCAGATTGATTTTCTTCGCTGCCATGTGTCACAGCTTGGGGGTATTACTCCCGCTCTCAAACTGGCTGCACTTTGTGAAGCCTTTGGTGTCCGGATTGCATGGCACACTCCCTCCGATATCACTCCCATCGGGATTGCTGTAAACACTCACTTAAACATCCATCTGCACAATGCTGCAATTCAGGAAGACATTGAGTTAAAGGACAAGATAAAAGCCGTGTTCCCTGGCTATCATGAGTCCCAGGGCGGATATTTCTATCCCATCGAACGTCCGGGCATTGGTGTGGATATTAACGAAGAGGAGTTATCCCGCTATCCGGTTGTCTATCGTCCCCATGAATGGACCCAGAGCCGGATTCCGGACGGCACTCTTATCACTCCGTAATAACTGCGCTCTATGGAGGTGTGACTATGAGCTCCAGAAAAACAGAATTTATTGTAATAGATTTAGTCAGTAAAATATATCAGCAAAAGTTCTGGAATAACAAACTCCCCACCCAGAGGGATCTGGCATCTGCTTATCAGGTGTCCCGTTTTACCATACAAAAAGCCCTAAAGCGTCTGGAAAGCATCGGTCTGATCTCTGTTATTCAGGGAGATGGCATCTATGTCCGGGCCCGGGCTCTGGGCAATCCTCTGGTATATAACTCCATGATTGAAGTTCCCTATCAGGAGCTTCAGTCTAAAATGCTCTACTTAAAAAAGATTATTCCCGATCCAAAGCTGATCAGTATCTTTAATCTAAACCAGAACGAAGAAGTCTGGGAATACAAACGGTTACGTATTGTCCGATATGAAATAACCCAGATCGAAACCGGCTGGATCCCCTGCCGTCTGTTCCCGGAACTGAGCAGGGAAATCATTGAAGATTCCATACAAAATCATGCATTAAAAAACAAGTACCAGATCTCCCATTTCATGACCAATTATCAACCCGATTCCCTGACAAAAGAAGAAGCAGAGTTATTGGGCTGTAAAAAAGGAACTCCGGCGATGGAAATTACATCACGCGGAGTTCTAAAGGATGGAACCATATTTGTATACAGTAAAATCTGTGCCATCCATTATGAATGTACTTATATTATACCGTTTAATAAAGAAGTATATCTGTCCCGAAGGAAAAAAGGGAAGCAGAAATAACTGGTTTAACGGCTATTTCCATGATTGCCTGTCTCCAGTATTGCAGAAATGGGCAGTCTGGTTTTCGCAGCCGTTTCCTCAGCAGTCATTCCCGAACCCAGCAGTCTGGCTATCATACCAGACTGAGCTTCTCCTATCTCCAGTATATGATGGTCCGGATCAAAAATCCGGACCGTTTTCTGTCCCCAGTCCCGCTCAAAACATGGATTCAGATATTCAATGGTATAGCTGGAATTTTCCAGCCTGCCAAGAAAACGATCCATATCATATTCTTCAAAATAAAGAGCACTGTCAAGTCCACCAAATTGCACCCCGTTCCCAACTCCGCTCTCCCAGGCAGATTTCTCCTGCAAAACCAGCCCTTCTGTAAGAGTCACATTCTCTCCAAAATCCGTTACAACAGAAAGACCAAACAACTCTTTATAGAAGGTCTTGGATATTTCTATATCTTTGACAGTCAAGAGTACATTCTTCAGTTTCATATTCCCACTCCTTTTTCATTCTTTTATTTCATTATACCATCACTTACAGCAAGTACAAAATACATATAAAAGCAGTAGGTTAAATTAAATATATTCCCCATACAATTCTTCCAAATGAGAACCACAATCAATAAAAAACTCCTAAATTATATATACAAATTACGATTTAAGTGGTAAAATTTATGTAAAATCATTCGACATATTTCAACACAATGTATTAAATTTCAACATTTATGGAGGACATGTATATGAATATGAATCATGAGGAAAATGTTTATAAAACACTTTCAGAGATCAATCTGTCAGATGTCATGGAGATCAGTCTGCTGCAGAAATTCCTTGATAATTTTGCAGTTAGTATGAATCTGGCCAGCGTTGCGGTGGACCGGGAGGGAAATCCAGTTACAAATCCAAGCTCCTATACCAGAATCTGTGCAAATTACACCCATTCAACAAAAACCGGAGACGACCGGTGTGCTGCATCCCATAAAAGAGGCGGTCAGGAAGCAGCCAGAACAGGAAGACCCTACATCTTTAAATGCCATTCAGGACTGATCGATTTTGCAGCTCCAATCATGGTGGAAGGGGAATTAATTGGAACAATTCTCGGCGGACAGACCTTAAGCGGCAGGCCAAATGAAGATGAATTCCGCCGGGTTGCAAGAGAAATCGGAGTCAATGAAGATCAATACATAAATGCCCTTCATGAAGTGAAGGTTACCTCAGAAAAAAGCATACAGGCAGCGGCAGAAGTACTTTTTATCGTTGCTAACTCACTTTCCCAGATCGGGTATCAGAAATACAAATTAAAAACAATGAGCAAAGATCTGGTAGATCAGTTTACCGTAATCGAGGCAACCATGGAAGAGCTTGCCTCCTCCTCCATACAGGTTAATGAAAATCAGAATGAACTGAACAAGGAGATCTTAAATGTAAAACAGATATCCGAGGAGATCAACGTCATTCTAAACTCCATTAAGAGCATTGCAGATCAGACCAAGCTGTTAGGACTGAATGCTTCCATTGAAGCTGCACGGGCCGGTGAGGCTGGTAAAGGCTTTGCAGTGGTTGCCACAGAGATACAAAAGCTTTCCCAGAATTCAAAAGATACTGCAACAAAGGTGGTACAGCTGACCGAAGACGTACAGAAATCAATCACAAAGACATTGCAGTTTTCCAATTCAACCATGAAAAATACGGAACAGCAGTCATCAGGCATCGAGGAAACCACTGCAAGTATTGAAGAGGTTTTAGCTTTAACAAATGAATTGAATAAAATGGCGAATGCGAAATAAAAAATACCGGGAAATGATATCCTTGAGAATCATTTCCCGGTATTTTTTACGTTTCCTACATTAATCTTCCCGTTTTCCTTTTATCGGACTATAGTGAACCCGGACTTTAATATCCTGGTTATAGTTACCGAAGCTGCTGCCAAATATGGTTAATCCGCCTGCATTTACTGCGTCTTCCTTTACCTGGAATTTTAATTTGATGGGGCTGCGTTTATCCAGTTTAAAATCATCAATGGTAACGGAAGATATCTTTAAACCATCAATAAAGGTTCCATATTGATTGACCACAATCATCTTAAGCAGACCATACTGATTCCAGTTGGGGAACCACCAGTCCGGTGTGAAAATTCCAGGGACATCACCGAAATCCCCTGGACTGGTCCACGTTCCCAGTTCCACATTGTTGATGCTGATGGTAATATCGGAAGGCCAGTCATTGTTAACTCCAGGCGCTTCACTCCCGATTTCCACAGAAAATGTAATCTGATCTATTTTTTGAAGAGGTGGTAACAGATTAGGAATTACATATTCAACGTATCCTTTGGTAAACCAGACAATGTCCGCCTGATACCGGTCCGGGTGAGCAAAATAACGGGGATCGTCTACCTCTCCAATAATTGCCTGGCTGCTGGCCAGACCGCATGTGGGCAAAACCTCATAATCCGTAAAATATCCCACTTTAATATCCGTGGTGTAGGTGTTTTTTCCATCGTCACTTTGTTTTGGAGCAATATCGACCAACAATTTATCTACATTTACACGGCATATTTTCTGGTTCCCGTGACCATTGTGCTCTGAAATCACACAAATCAGTCCACAGTCTTCCAGTTTTTTAATATGACTGGTCAAAGCGCCATTGGTCACCCCTAAACTGGAGGCCAGCTCATTCATGTTCAACTCGGTGTGCTCAATTAGAAGCTTTATAATATTAATTCTTAATTCCGATCCCAGAGCCACAAATATCTTCAGCCCTTCCTCAACACTCTTAATATGCAGCATAGCAAATCCTTTCACGCAGATGGGCAGTATACTATGAAAACCTTCTCTTTATTCTAACTATCATCATACATGAATTCTTGTTTTCATACAATACTGTTTTTTAATGAACCAAACAGCTCACTTTACCCTGCTCGCCCATATACTGGTGTTATTGTCCCCAATGGCAGTAAAAGTCATCACCTGCTCAGAATCCATTTTTTCGTTATGCTGTTTAAAGAATACGCCGTGATACTCCGTATTGTCCATTCTAAGGGTGATGTAATCATACCGGTCTCCTTTTGTCTTTTCCCACGTTCCTTCCCTGTCACCTTCAATTTTCCCGTCTTTCAATAAAAGAATGGATTCCGGGCTGCTAAGACTGGGGGAGGTATCCGAACCATGATTAATAAATTCATATCTGCCCGTAATCTCACTATTCCGGTAATGCCCCGCCGATTCATTCCGGTTTTCAAATACAGCCATCACCGGCCAGCCCTTCTGATTAAGAAATTGCTGGTGAACCCGTACTTCATGATACTCGGTACCCTGATCAAATCTCTGATGGTAAATCAGATAATGCTGTCCGTCTTCGTCAATGAATGCTGAGTTGTGACCGGCCGCTTTATATCCCACACTGGCTCCGGAAAACTTATAATTACCAATCAGCTTAATGCCGTAAGAATCATTGTTTCTATAACTGTCCGCCGCATGATTGCCTGCTGCATCCAGATAAGGCCCCGTGACCTCCTTTGACCGAAACAGGCGCATGTTGTATCCGCCATTGGCTGTCAACGCTCCATATGTCTCATATAAATAATAATATCCGGCGGCAGCATCATAGACAATATAGGGTCCTTCTCCTGACTGATGATTTCCTCCTGCAAGGTGGATACCAAAATACCGGTCAACATAATTTCCGCTTATTGAGTCCTGAAAATCCGTTCCTGGGTATATTACATCTCCTGTCTCTCTGTCCAGTTCCAGCAAATAGATTCCGCCGGACCAGGAACCATAAACCATATAGAGCCTTTGACCCTGTTTGTCAAAAAACAGTGCCGGATCAATGGCGTTTGGACAATAGTTGTGATTCCACTCTTCCCCAGTAAACCACTTTGGGTTTAATCCATCTTTCAATTTTCCCGAATCAATCAGCTTTTTAATATGTATGGCATCCGTATCCCACCGGGTATTTCTCTGACTTTTCCCGTCTGGCTTTCCGTTTTTCGTAAAACCGGAATAGACAACTGTACTGACATAGGTATAGGGTCCTTCTATATCCTGTGATACTGCATAACCAATACAGGAGCGGCGCCATGTGGAGGAGGCGCTGTAATAAATCATATAGGCCCCTTTTGTACCATCACCGTTTTTATAATAGGGATTCCAGATCACATCCGGCGCCCATACAGCATATTTCCCACCTGAGCAGTCTCCATCATCGTAACCTGCCCAGCGAAAAGATTCTGCCAGGTTCTCTTTTACATTACCAAAAATCCAGTTATTGGTAACATTATCATAATCCCCACCCAGAGATCTCCAGTCCACCAGATCTTTTGATTTTGCGCCTGCCAAATGAGAACCAAATATATAATATTCTCCGTTTTTAGCCTTTACTATGGATGGATCGTGGACTGATACCCGATCAGGTAATTTACTTCTTCCCCCTGCAAAGGCAGCGATTCCCCCGGATACCAGCAGAACCATAACCAAAACTGCAACTCCATATTTAACTGCTTTTATACGTTTTATTCCTCCGCCCATTTCTTCACCCCTTTACTGCTCCAGCTGTCATACCTTCAATAAAATAATTCTGAAAGCATAAGAATACGATCAATACCGGTAAAATTGCAAACATGGATCCTGCAATTAATAAATCATAATTATTGCCGTAAGGGGTCAGCAAAGTATTCAGGCCAATTGGCAATGTGAATTGATTGGAGCTCCGGTAAACCATCATGGGCCAGAGCATATTATTCCATGATCCCATCGCACATAAAATCCCCATAGCTGCAAATGCAGGTTTGGTTAAGGGCATCATGATCTTCACACAGATTCCAAACTCTGTGGCTCCATCGATCCTTCCGGCATCCAGCAGTTCCTTTGGCAGAGAAACCATATACTGACGGAAGAAAAAGATGGTAGATGCACTGCATAACCCGGGCAGAATTACGCCGGCAGTGGTATCAATCAGTTTTAAATCGATCATCTCCTGATACAGAGGCAGCATCAAAATCTCAAACGGGACCATCATGGTTGCAATTACCAGAAAGAACAACACATTCTTCAGCCTATAGTTATACATGGTAAGTCCATAAGCTACAAAATAGCAGATAATCAGCGTCAGTACTACGGAAAGCAGCGTCAGTACCATGCTATTTTTAAACCACATAAAATACTTTTTTGAATCCGCATTCCAGGAAAAAAGATAAGTATAATTGCTAAATGACATTGTGGAAAAATCCAGATTAATGCTGAGTCCGCGGCGGATCAATTCTCTTCCCGGCCGGAAAGAAGCCAGAAAGCCTGCCAGTACAGGAAACAGTACCAATAGGCTGAGGAATGCGAAGGCTGCCGTTGACACTGCTGAAAGGAGTTTTTTCTTATTATTCATAATTAATTTTCCTCCTTTTTAAAAGTTCCGTTAAGAATCAGCTGAACCACATTTATAATGAGTGCCATTCCAAGGAGAGTCAGACCCACAGCTGAGGCATATCCCATTTGATTCTTTTCAATTCCCCTTTTATAAAGATATCCCACAATGGTCAGCCCAATGTTTTTTGGCGAAGAATTACCTGCCCACAGCATAAAGCTCTCCAAAAACATGGACAGTCCGGCATAAACACTGATGGTCAGTACGTAAATCGAGGTGGGTCTCAGCAAGGGAATGGTAATATAACGGAATTTGTTCCATGCTGATGCACCGTCTATGGAGGCTGATTCATACAGGGTGGTATCAATGCTTTTAAGCCCAGACAGAAAATACAGCATATTTACACCGGTCCACCTCCAGCAGCATAGGGTTAAGAGTGCGCACATGGCGAATCCTTTTTCTTTCAGCCATGGAATGGGAGCCTTTCCCAGAACGTTTAAAAAGACATTCATCTGACCCGTAGGAAGTTCGGAAAACATCAGGCGGAATAAAGTACCTGAAATCACCACAGATGTCAGGGCTGGTAAATATAATGCCCCTTTCCATAATCCTTTTGCCTTTACCAGATTGCTGTCCATTAGAACAGCAAACAACATTGGAAATGGAATCAATAATGCAATAGAAAAAAACATATAAGTAAGACTGTTTCTGATTGCTGTGTGAAACGTAGTATCTTTTAACAGCTTCTCATAATTTGTAAGACCGATCCATTCAATCTGACCCGGAAGAATACTCTGAAAACTCATTTTAACCGTGCTGAACAGAGGATAAATCCAAAACACAGTAAAACTCAATAAAAATGGCAGCACAAATAGAAATGGAGCTGCTTTTTGCGAATAGAAAATCCGTTTTATTTTCATTCAACCCCCTCCAATGGTGAAGCGTAGCAGAACTACTGCTCCAATTCCAGATAATCCTGGGCTTCCTTTAAAGCCTCATCCACATCCTTACCGTCTTGTAAAACCTGGTTTAAAGTCGTTGTACAGAAATAATCATTAATTGCAGGAGTCATCTTTGTAATACTTAAGGTATTGATTTCTGATTTAACCTCATTTAAAACATCAAAGGGATTTGTCTTAAAAAAGCTGATATATTGATTGGATGAATCATTGGTTACTGTAGCATCTGTCCATAAGTCTGTATTGCATACATCAAATCCCAGCTGCTCCCAGATCTGGCGGCTTCCTTCTGAAGAGCACTTGGCATATGTAATAAAGTCTGCTGCCAGCTTTGGATCTGAAGACTGTTTCGTCACCACAGTTCCTGTCCCTCCAATTCCTACAGACCGGTTCTGACCTTCTTCAAATACCGGCAATGGAGCCAGTGCGATCTTCCCTTTCATCTCGGGCATATAATTAACAAAGCGGCTCATAAACCATAATGCCTTGGGAAAAGAAGCAATATTACCATCCAGGATATTCTGGAACCCCTCTTCCAAATCCACAATACCAGCTGGTGAGACCATGGCAATCCCGTCTTTTAACCAGGCCTGCTGCATGGTAAGCATATTTTTCACAGATTCAAGCTCCACATTCAGGGTGCCGTCCTTACCAGCTGCCCAGTCTTCCCCATATTCAGACATGGCAACTGTCAACCAGTCAACGCCCCCAGTATCCACACTGGTCAGCTTCACCTTTCCATCTGACGCCTCTTTTAATTTTCTTCCGGCCTCGGTGTAATCGTCCCATGTCTTGATTTTGGTATAATCAATTCCATACTGATCCAGTATTTCTGTATTGTAATACATAACCGTAGCTCCTACATGGGTAGGCGCGCCATAGTAATTACCATCTTTTGAATAAACATCTAATCTGGAAGGTACCAGATCATTCTGATACGGCTTGATTGCATCATTTAATGGATAAAGCTGTACATCCCCCTGAAGAAAATTTGGAAACTGACCGATCTCCACATCACAGAGATCCGGCGCTCCCTGTCCGGTCTGTAATGCCATAATCAGTTTATTATGCATATCGGAAAACGGATAAGTCGTAAAGGTTACCTGAATCTGACGGTCAGGATTCTCTTTATTCCAACGTTCCACCATATCTGCGTAAAATGTGTTATGCAGTTCAGCAAATGACCACATATTAAGGTGTGTGCCGGAATCCGGCCCAACTGTATTCACCACTTCTTTGTTCTCTTCTGATGCTGATTCCTGTACATCGGTATTTGCTTTTGGATCTGATCCTGCTTTGTTACTGCATCCAGATAAAATCATAGCTACCGTTACGGCACCAGCCAGGAAAACAGTTAAATTACGTTTCATATCGTTTCTCCTTTACATTATATTGAATTATTTTAGTTTTTTCTAAACATTTTGACAAAAAATTACCCCCAAAAGGAAAACACTGGTTCCCCCTCTTCACTCCATTTCACTTTCATGATCATTGTATGCCGGTTGGGATCATAAAGAGGGTTTCCACCTATATCACCATATTCTCTCCCATGATAGATGCAATAATCAGTGACATTATCTTCTGCTTTTACAAAAGAATTATGACCAGGTCCATAGATGTGCTTTGTTTCGTCCGTTACTAAAACAGGCTTTCGGCATTTCTTCCATGCATGGGGATCCATCACATCACCAGACTCATTAAGGGTTAACATGCCCATGCAGTAATTCCTTCCCGTATCACTGGCGGAATAAGTCAGATAGATCCGGCCGCCATGCTTTAAAACCGCCGGTCCCTCATTTACCCAGAATCCTCTTCTCTCCCAGTCATAATCCGGTGTGGACAGCAGGATATGTTCTCCCGACAATTTCCAGGAATTCTCCATCTTAGACAGATACAACTGGGATATCTTTTTCCCAGTTCCGGTTTTCTCTGCCCAGACCATGTAGTATTCTTTCTCATGCTGAAAAACAGTTGCATCCAGAGAGAAATCCTGAAATGTGAAAAGATCCTCCTTTGATGCCTGAACCCTGCCTAACTCGTTCCACTTGTCATTTACAGGATCCGAACCCGTACACTGCAGGACATAAGGTCTGATCTTCCACTTGTTCTCTATTTCTCCGGCAGCATAATAGATGTACCAGCTGCCATTTAAATAGTGAAGCTCCGGCGCCCATATGTGGAGGCTCTGCTCCCCACTTTCGTGTTTCCACCATATCACATGCTCTTTTGCAGTCTGTAAACCCGCAACCGTATCTGCACTGCGCAAGATAATTCTGTCGTATTCAGGTACTGAGGCAGTAAAATAATAGGTTCCGTCTTCATGTCTGCATATAAACGGATCTGCACGCTGACGTATAAACGGGGTGTTAAACTGAATATCTGATGTATTTGGTCTTTTCATACACTTATATTTGCTCTCCCTTTCTATTTTTGTGTATATTATACAATATATTTTATTTGAGCTCAAGTATGATTTTAGATACATGTGAATTATTTTTACTTTATCTAAATATTCAGAAGGATTTTATTATATGAGGCTGATTGGATTCACAGCGCAAAAGAAAAGGCGGGAATACAGAAATGATATCAGGATTGTAATAACTGCACAATTGATGTAAGATAGTACAGCATCGAAGTTTATCATACAAAGCATTTAAGTAAATATGACAGAGGAATAGAATTAATATGACAAACCAGAAAGAAAACAGAAACAGCATTATTAAGCAGGGCAGTATCTTAGCCGTTGCATCAATTACCGTACGCATAATCGGGTTAATTTACAGAATCCCCATGGCTAATATTATTGGAGAAAAAGCCATGGGCATCTATTCTGCCGCATTTGAAATTTATAATATTATACTTATTTTATCGTCATACAGCATGCCACTGGCTGTCTCAAAATTAATATCGGAAAAGCTGATTCAAAAAAGGTATAAAAACGCCAACATTTATCTTCTCAACTGCTTTGTTTTTTCAATTATTGTAGGGTTAACAGCAAGCCTTTTTCTATATTTAAATGCTTCCTGGATTGAAAGCAGCCTGTTAAACAAATACGCGGGAGTATCCAAATCCCTGAAAATATTAGCTCCTACGATTTTTATCGTTTCCGTGATGGGTGTGTTTCGAGGCTTTTTTCAGGGGAAGAGTACCATGGTTCCTACAGCTGTCTCCCAGGTAATTGAGCAAATCATAAATGCAGTTGTCAGTATCGCAGCTGCCAGTTATTTAATCAGTATAAACAGTTCCTCTCCTGAAGTGGCTGCCTGGGGAGCTGCCGGAGGTACACTGGGAACCTGCATCGGGGCATTCTCCGGATTGCTGTTTCTTATCTTTATATTTGTTTTGTATTCTCCCAATATTCGAAAACAGATGAGAAAATATGATGGGGAGCCCACCGACAGTATTAAAATCATATATCAGTCCATTTTTATAACGGTAATTCCCATTATATTAAGCCAGACGGTCTACCAGGTAAATGGCGTCATTGATATATCATTGTTTAATAATATTATGGGACGGAAAGGCTTTTCTGAAACTGACATCAGTATTCTCCAGGGTAACTACAGCACACTTTATAAGCTGTTAATCAGTGTTCCGATTGCCATCTCCAGTTCCTTTGGAGGTTCCATGATTCCAAGTATTGTAAGCTCACATACCAATAAAAAGTACCATGAGACCAGGAAGAAGATATCAAGCGCAATCCTTTTTAATATGAATATTGCCTTTCCAAGTGCAATTGGATTAATGGTTCTGGGAAAGCCAGTTTTAAGCATTCTGTTTCCCAGATATAACGTGATATTAGGCGGAAATCTGTTGTTAACCGGTGCAGCCGCCATTCTGTTTTATGCTTATTCAACTATAACCAGTTCCACCTTACAAGGGATTAATAAGATGAAAATTCCAGTTATAAATTCAGCAATAGGCCTGGTCATTCATATCGGCGTGGTCTATCTCTGTTTAAATCATTTTAATCTGGGGATATACTCCTTGATTATTGGAAATATTACTCTTCCTCTCATCGTGATGATTTTAAATAGCTTGGCTTTAAATAAGTATTTAAGTTACAGAGAAAATAAAACCAAGATCTTCCTGAAACCATTTTTATGTTCCGTTATAATGGGAGTGATCTGCTATGCTGTTTATTATGGAATTTATTTCGTTATCAGAATTAATTCTATCTCTGTACTTTTGGCAATCACGGCTTCTGTCTTCGCTTACTTTTATCTGATATTGAAATTCGGCGGAATCAGTGGAGAGGAATTAACGGAATTTCCTGCCGGTCGCACCTTATACCGGGCTGCTGATAAGTTACATTTAATTAAATAACCATCTAAGAAAGCCTCCCATTGAGTACCAATGCAGAGGCTTTCTCTATACACTAATTTTTTGTTTTTTCCTGGAACTTCCGCATACGGTCGCAGACCAGCGCATAGTAGAAATACACAGCGAAATACAGTCGTAACTCTATTAGTTTAATCAGGATTTTTTCAGCTGGTGTAAATTTGTTTTTCAGCAGATGTTTTTTATTTTGAAATAAGAATTCCTTATTTCTTAGTTTGTATACATTGAAAAGTCCGCCCCAAAAACCGGCTGGATTCTCATGATGGGTTTCATTTCTTATACTTCTAAGAAATTTCAAATGCAAAGAAGTGCTTAATCTTTCCATATATCTATTTTCATCTTGGAAGAGAACCGCTGCAAATTCCTTTTTAGCTTTGAATACCTCAATTATATTATCCCAGTAATTATTCCAGTATGTAGAACGTTTACTCAAGGAATTAGAAGACATTCTGTTGTAGTGATAGAAGGGTCGATCCATTATGTATAAGCTGTTTGCCCTCATAAAGGACTGAAGAATCATAATCTCATCTTCATGCAGAAAGACGTTTTTATAAAACTTTATGCCATCTATCATTTCTCTTTTAAACAGGCAGCACCAGATATAGCCGGTAGTGATTAACTGGTCTTGCTGTATATCACCATATAGAGGAAGAATGTAGCAATCATATAAATCTGAGATTTGGTACAGACCAGCGGGCAAGGGGAGATTGCATATAGTGGCAACTCCATCCTGACGATGTCTGTAGGCAGAAAAGAATATCAAATCGGCGGATGATCGAATGGCCTCATCATACAGCTTTTCACACATATCCAGTTCACACCAGTCATCACTGTCAACAAAACTGATATATTGACCCGATGCATTTTTTAAACAAACTTCTCTGGTTGCAGATAATCCCTGGTTCTTTTGATGAATTAGCTTGATACGCCTAT
>SVDT01000079.1:0-8512 GCA_015057775.1 Paenibacillaceae bacterium
GAAACAACAGCGCCATTTTTTCGATATATGATAAATTGTATCATGCCCTGAGGGCTGGTGCTCAGAGAGGTCTCTTTTATCTTTGAAAAATCAAAACCATGTTCTTTTGCAGCCTCTATGACCTTCTTTCTTGTCTGAGTGCTGACTCCTGGTTTATGGTTAAGTGCCATGGAGACAGCAGCCTCTGACAGATTAAGCAGTTTAGCAAGTTCCTTTGCTGTTATGGACATCGAAATGGGCTCCTTTCTTACTGACAGACTACTTAATTATCAAGGTAACAGATTAAGTGAATTAAGTCAACAAAATACTATATTTCACTTAACTATTAATTGTAATTAAGTTGGCTCCAGTAAATAATATGGGTAGCAGTTAAGAAAAGGAGACATGTGTATGACAAATGTAGTATTGGGATTTGCACCAACGAGAAGGAGCATTTTTTCTGCACCGGATGCAGTTAAGTATGCAGATTTGACCAGAAAAAAGCTGGAGGAAATGGGAGTTACTTTCGTAGATATTACAGATATCTCAGAGGATGGTTTGCTGCACAGTGAAAATGACAGAATAAGAATTGCAGAGAAATTCAAGGCAGAAAAAATTGATGGTCTGTTTATTCCCCACGGTAACTTTGGAACAGAGTATGAGGTAGCAAGACTTTGCAGGGAATGCGGTGTACCAGTACTGATTTGGGGACCGAGAGATGAACGGCCGGATGAAAACGGAATCCGTCTCAGAGACAGTCAGTGCGGGCTTTTTGCATCAGGAAAGGTTTTGCGAAGATTTAAAATTCCATTTACTTATTTATGCAATTGCCGTCTGGAAGATGAGGCATTTTACAGAGGGGTCACTAATTTCCTGGCTGTATGTAATGTGGTAAAGGCATTTAAAAATACCCGGATCCTTCAGATTGGACCAAGGCCCTTTGATTTCTGGTCCACTATGTGTAATGAAGGGGAACTTCTTGAGAATTTTAATATTCAGCTGGCACCTATCCCCATGCCTGAACTGACAAGAGAAATGAAACGGGTAAGAGAAGATGAGGATAAAATTCAGAAGATTATAAGTTACTGTAAGGAAAATTTTGAGGTGAACATAAAGGATGAGGATCTTAAGACGGTGGCAGCGCTAAAAGCGGCTATGAGAGCTCTGGCAGACCGTTATGGGTGCAATGCAATTGCCCTGCAGTGCTGGAATGAACTACAGGAAGAAATCGGAATTATGCCCTGTGCAGCAAACAGTCTGTTAAACGAAGAGGGACTTCCTGTTGTATGCGAGACTGATATTCATGGCGCTATTACAGCAATCATGTGTGAGGCTGCAGGACTTGGGGAAGCAAGGACATTTTTTGCTGACTGGACGGTCCGGCACCCTGATAATGAAAATGGAGAACTTCTGCAGCACTGCGGTCCATGGCCTCTATCCTGCGCATCCTGTAAACCGTCAATTGGATATCCTCTTGCTTTCAGCCATCCGGGAGCCGTAGAAGCACAGGCAAAGCTGGGAGAGATGACCCTTTGCCGGTTTGATGGTGATAACGGAGAGTACAGTCTGCTTCTTGGCAATGCGAAAGGCATCGAGGGGCCTTATACCAAGGGAACTTACGTATGGGTGGAGGTTAAAAATTTAAAGAGGCTGGAAGCTAAAATTGTGGAAGGACCTTATATCCATCACTGCGTAGGGATTCATAAAAACGTGGTACCGGTTCTTTATGAGGCATGTAAGTATATTGGTATTTCACCGGATCTGTATGATAACAATGATGAAGAAGTAAAAGCGTGGATACGGGGAGAATAAGAAAGGATGTGAACGGACATGGACAGACTCACCAGGAAGGCTTATGAGCTTCGAAGAGATATAATTGAGGAAGTATACCGGTCGAAAGCCGGACATATTGGCGGGGATTTAAGTGTGATTGATATCTTAACCGTGCTTTATTTTGAAGTAATGAATGTGAATCCTGAAAGCTGGAAGTCTGAGGACAGAGACCGCTTTTTGCTTAGTAAGGGACACTGTACTGATGCACTTTATATAACTCTGGGAGAGCGGGGTTTTTTTGATAAGCAGAAAGCCATAGACACATTCAGCAGCTTTGGTTCTGTTTTTATTGGACATCCTAATACAGATGTGCCTGGAATTGAGATGAATTCCGGATCATTAGGGCATGGACTTTCGTTGGGAGTAGGAATGGCACTGGCAGCCAGAATGGATGGACGGTCATACAGAACCTATGTTGTTCTGGGAGATGGTGAAATGGCTGAGGGATCAAATTACGAAGCTATGATGGCAGCCGGACATTATGGTTTGGACCAGTTGTGCGCAACCGTCGATTTAAATGGTCTTCAAATCAGCGGGACTACTGGGGAGACGATGAAAAGTGATGATCTGGGTGAAAAATTCAAGGCGTTTGGCTGGTATGTAATAGAAGTAGAAGATGGAAATAATTGTGAGCAGCTTCTTGCCGCTTACCAGGAAGCTGAGGCTAAAAAAGGTCAGCCTTCAGTCATTCTTGCCCATACTACAAAAGGAAAAGGGGTGTCATTTATGGAAAACCAGAAGAAATGGCATCATGGTGTCATGACAGAGGAGCAATACAGGAAGGCAGTTGAAGAAATAGAGGGGGTGTTGGCATGAGTCAGATAACCAACCGTCAGGTGATTTGTGATACTCTTTTGGATGCAGCAAAGAAAGACCAGGATATCGTGGTGGTATGTTCTGATTCCAGAGGTTCCGCTTCCCTGGCACCGTTTGCAGAACAGTACCCCAAACAGTTTGTTGAAGTAGGAATTGCGGAGCAGAATCTGGTATCTGTATCTGCGGGTTTAGCTTCCTGCAACAAAAAGGTTTTCGCAGCATCACCAGCAAGCTTTTTGTCTACCAGAAGCTACGAACAGGTAAAGGTTGATGTGGCTTACTCAAAGACCAATGTAACCTTAATCGGAATCAGCGGAGGTGTCAGCTACGGAGCACTGGGTATGACCCATCATTCCTGTCAGGATATAGCCGCCATGGCAAGTCTGCCTGATATGCGGGTTTATCTGCCTTGCGACCGTTTTCAGACAAGAAAGCTGATTGAGGCACTTCTTGAGGATGAAAAACCTGCTTACGTAAGAGTCAGCCGTTCTGCCACTGAGGATGTATATGAAGAGAATATGGATTTTAAACTGAATCGCGCCAATGTGATTAAGGAGGGAGCAGATGCCGTCATTATTTCCTGCGGAGAATTGGTTCCTTATGCTGTGAAAGCAGCAAAGGAGCTGGAACGTGAGGGGTATGGTGTTGGAGTCATTGATATGTATTGCTTAAAGCCAATGGATGAGAAAGCTGTGATTGATGCGGCAGAGAAGGCTGATTTAATTGTGACAGCAGAGGAGCATTCTCCTTACGGGGGGCTTGGGAGCATGGTGGCACAGATTGTATCTGCCAGCTGTCCCAAAAAGGTAGTGAACCTGGCGCTACCTGACGGACATATTATTGCAGGTACAAATCATGAAATATTTCAATATTATGGACTGGACGATCAGGGAATAAAAAGGGCTGTTATAGCCGGATTGAGTCAGGGGCTGGTAAAATGAGTTGTGTAATCGCTATCGATCAGAGTACACAGGGTACAAAAGCAGTACTATTCGATGATAAGGGAAAATTAATTGGCAGGGCAGACCGAAAGCATAAACAGATTGTCAATGAAAAGGGTTGGATCTCTCACGATTTAAAAAAAATTTATGAAAATACAATTTTAGCTGTAAGGGAAGTACTGGATTGTTCCGACATAGGAAAAGAGAGCGTGGCAGCGGTAGGAATCAGTAATCAGAGAGAATCAACTGCCATATGGAGCCGGAGCGGGGAACCACTTGCCAAATCCGTTGTCTGGCAGTGTAACCGGGCAGCACGGATTGCTGACCGTTTTAAAAACTGCAGCAATGATATTTATGAGAAGACAGGGCTTCCGCTATCACCCTATTTTCCGGCGGCTAAAATGACATGGCTTTTAGAAAATGTCTCGCCAAAGGAATTTTATTGTCTTGGAACAATGGACAGTTATCTGGTTTACAGGCTTACAAAGGGATGTGGTTTTTTTACAGATTACTCCAATGCATCCAGAACCCAGTTATTTAATCTCCATACCTTAAAATGGGATGAAGATCTGTGCCAGATGTTTGGGATACCCATAAAGGAACTGCCTGAAGTCTGTTCCAGTGATGCCTGTTTTGGTTATACTGATTTTGAGGGGTATCTTGATGTGCCGGTACCTATATACGGAGTAATGGGAGATTCCCATGCGGCCCTGTTTGGGCAGGGATGCCATATGCCGGGACAGGCAAAGGCAACCTATGGAACGGGATCCTCCATTATGATGAATGCCGGGGATTCATTTGTAAAAAGCAGTACAGGTCTTGCCACATCTCTTGCATGGGGATTGGGAGGTCGTGTAGAATATGTTTTAGAGGGGAATATTAATTACGCAGGAGCAGTTATTTCCTGGCTGAAAAATGAGATGGGGCTTATCTGCTCAGAGGAAGAAGCGGAAGAACTGGTTTATCATGCAAATCAAAAGGATACAGCTGTATTAATTCCGGCATTTTCGGGACTTTCTGCGCCTTACTGGATGGAACATGCCAGAGCCATGATTTTAGGTATGAGCCGGACTACAGGAAAAGCAGAGCTGGTAAAAGCGGCAGTTGAGAGCATTGCCTTCCAGGTAGCTGACATACTGACTGCCATGGAAAAGGACAGTAATAAAATGCTAAAGGAGTTGTGTGCAGATGGCGGGCCTGCTAAAAACCGCTATTTAATGCAGTTTCAGTCTGATATATCAGATATCCGTATGCGGGTATCAAAACAGGAAGAGCTTTCTGCCATTGGGGCAGCATACATGGCAGGAATCGCGGCAGGGATATATGACAGAAGTAAAATATTTACCAATATAGATTATGAAATTTATAACAGTCACATGGACAAGGATAGCAGAAATGAGAGAAAAAACCGCTGGAAGGAGGGGATTAATCTGGTCTGCTTAAATGCCGGTGGCTAAAAGACCATAAAAGAAAGGATACGGCTATGCGGCTGAAAGCAAAGGATGTTGCGGCGGCGCTGGGGATTTCACCGGCGACCGTCTCTCTGGCATTAAATAATAAGCCCGGGGTTAAACCCTCAACAAGAAAGCGGATTCAGAATTATATTCTGATGGAAGAAGAGAAAAATAACAGCAGGTTAAGGGCAGAGTATACCGAAAGTAAGGGAACTGTGCTGATGCTTAACTATATTAAGCATGGAATTATTTTAAAGCAGAGGGAAAATAAACGGAACCCTCTGCTTTTTGATGATTTTGAGTACATCTGTAATAAAGCGGGATACCGGTTTGATTACCAGGAGTTTTATGAAAAGACAGGAAGTCTGGAGAAATTGCTGGATAAATGCAGGAACGGAAATATAAAGGGAATCTACATGATGGCAGCGGAAATGAATTACAGTGATATTTATCCTTTTGGCCAGCTTAAAATTCCTGTAGTGGTGGGAGACAATCTGTTTTATGAACAGGGGATGGACAGCTTTCTGATTGATAATAAAGAAGGAATCTGCAGAGCGGTAGATTATCTGGTTGATAAAGGGCACAGCTATATAACCTATCTTGCAGAAAAGGTTGATATCTTTAATTTTACAGAGCGTAGAGAAGCGTTTGTAGAGGAAATGGAGAAACGTCACTGTGGAGACGGAAGCAGCCGCATTATCCGCTTGGGAAACCAGATTGATGAGGTATATGATGCTATGAACCGGTATCTGGATGGAGGTCTCAGAAAAACAACCGCTTTTGTTCTGGAAAGCTCTGTGGTATCCCTGGGAGTGAGCAAAGCTCTTTTGGAACGAAATATACGTGTGCCGAGAGAAATTTCCTTAATTGGGTTTGATGCACTTCCGAATCTTAGTATACCTGGAATAAATCTTACACTAATAAAGGGAACCCATACAATGAGGCATAAAGCAGCCATGAGTCATCTGATCAGGCATATGGAAAATGAAGAAGGGGAGATGGTCCGGGTTTATTACAAAACCAGACTGCTGGAGGGAGAAAGTGTTTTTGATAAAAACAAGTACATTTACAAGTAATAGTTTTTAAATTAAATTTAAATATTTATCATAAATGCATAAAAAACATGGAAAATGGTGGGGGTTTTCTAGGGTGTTTTGATTGATACGGAGAAATGTCCGAGGGGGATTGATTGAGAAAAAAACGGGTGTTAGTATGAGTTTACAAAACGTAATACAAAGAAGGTATTAAAGGTATGACTCAATCTCAGGAGGGATAATCATGGCTAAGAAAAATTACGATGAGCTGGCAAAACAGATTGTGGCCAGCGTAGGGGGAGCGGGTAATGTTAATTCCCTGATACACTGTGCAACCAGACTGCGCTTCCAGATTAAAGATCCGGCTAAAGTTGATAAAAAAAGGCTGAGCCAGACGGAAAAAGTTATAACGGTGGTGGAAGCTGGTGGTCAGCTTCAGGTAGTGATCGGAAATGCAGTAGGAGATGTGTATGATGCAATATTAGCAACGTCATCCATTAAGGCCGGGGATATGGATACGGACGATAAAAAGAGTAGTGATAAAAATATTATTAACATGTTCATGAGTACAGTTTCCGGTATCTTTGCGCCAATACTGGGAGCGATGTCAGGAGCCGGTTTATTAAAGGGACTCCTGATTCTGTTTACAACAATGGGCTGGCTGTCAACGGATATGGGAACCTACCGTATTTTATTTGCTGCGGCAGACGGGGTATTTACATTTCTTCCGGTTTTCCTTGCCTATACATCAGCCAAAAGATTTAAGGCAGATCCGTTTGTGTCAGTGGCAATCGCTTCGGCACTGATGTATCCGAACATAACTGCAGCGTTTGCAGCAAAAGAGTCTTTGACATTTTTAAATATTCCGGTGGTTCTTGTAAGCTATACTTCATCTGTAATTCCAATTATTCTTTCCGTTTATGTACTTTCTAAGCTGGAAAGAGGACTTAGGAGTATTCTTCCGGATATAGTTAAGAATATTTTTACACCTCTATTATCGCTCGTCATTATGGTCCCTTCTACCTTCCTGGTAATTGGTCCGGTTTCTGATTTTGCGGGAAAAATGCTGGCAGGAGGTTATACAGCTCTTGTTTCTGTCAATCCGATTATTGCAGGCTTTATTCTGGGACTTGTATGGCCGGCTGCGGTTATGTTTGGACTTCACTGGGGATTTATTCCCATTGTTATCAATAACATTTCACAGTATGGAAGAGATACTCTGTTTACTATAACTGGGCCGAACAATTTTGCTCAGGCGGGAGCTGCGCTCGGAGTGTTTTTAAAGACTAAGAATAAAAAAGTAAAAGATATTGCCGGACCTGCAGCACTTTCAGCAGTACTTGCCGGTATTACAGAACCAGCCATTTATGGAGTAACATTAAAATACAAAAAGCCGTTCTTTATCGGAGCATTTTTCTCTGGTATTGCAGGAGCAATCACTGCAGCAGTTGGTGCAGGAGCTCCTACCGTTTTAGGGACCAGCCTTCTTACCTTAACTGGTTATATCGGAGTGGGATTTGCAGGATTCTGTGTGGCATGCGCGATTGCCTATTTTGGATCTGCCATATGTACGTATCTGTTTGGATTTAGTGATGATATGCTCCTTGAAGAAACAACAACAGAGACTTCTGCCGATGTGGTTAAACAGGAAGAAGAATTAGCAGCGCCTGTAAACGGAACCATCCTGTCATTATCTGAAGTAAAGGACCCTGTATTTGCAGGAGGAGGATTAGGAAAAGGCAGTGCAATTTTACCGGATGACGGCACATTTTATGCACCTTGTGATGGAACAGTTGAAACTGCATATCATCACGCAGTGGGGATGATGACGGATCAGGGGGCTGAGGTTTTTATTCATGTTGGTTTAGATACGGTGAAACTGGAAGGTAAATTTTTTGAGCTTTTGGTAAAAACTGGAGACAGGATTAAGAAAGGTGATCTTCTTATAAAGGCGGACTTAAACAGTATCAGGCAGGAAGGTTATGATGTAACTACCATGGTTTTGGTAACAAACAGCAATGATTATGCAGATATTTTAACTACAGAGGAAAAAAAGGCTGTGGCAGGAAAATGTATGATTCGTTGTATTCCCAGGTAATAAAAGATTTGGAGGTTTTCCATGAGCAGACTTAAGATACATGAAAACAAGAGGGGGTTTACACTGGAGGGGCGGAATTTCTTTTATCTGGCAGATACGGTTTGGAGCGCATTTACCTCAATTACATTGGAGGAGTGGGAAGAGTATCTGGAAAGACGCTGGGTTCAGGGATTCAATGTGCTGCAGATTAATACAATGCCGCAATGGGACAGATGTATGTCCGATGTGGGGGTATATCCATTTTACACTGAGGATGGTCAGAAATTTGATTTTACGAAGTGGGATGAAGCGTATTATGAAAGAGCACGGCAGATGTGCCGCATGGCTGTTGATAAAGGATTTCAGCTGGCGCTGGTG
>SVDT01000079.1:8522-16570 GCA_015057775.1 Paenibacillaceae bacterium
TTATGTTCCGGGAACCTGGGGAAGCAGAGTGGTAGATTTAAATGTAATGCCGGAGGAGTTTGTCAGTACTTATACGGAAAAAATAGTGGAAGTATTTGATGAGTTTGATCCCATCTATGTTGTCAGCGGAGATACGGATTTTGATACGGCGGAGGCGGTTTCTTATTATGAAGCAGCGCTTAAAACGGTATGTGAGAAATCTCCCCAATCATTAAAAACCATGCATATTAAGAGAGGATATGATTATATACCGGAACAGTTTTTAAACCGCCTGGATTTTTATATGTACCAGTCAGGGCATTTTGCAGAGGGACAGGATATGGCGTATCTCCTTGCTGAAAAATTCTACAGGGATTATCCGGTAAAACCGATTGTAAACGCAGAACCCTGCTATGAGCAGATGGGATACAGCCGGAAGATGTACGGACGTTTTCAGCCATATGACTTACGTAAGGCAGCGTGGAGCGGAATTTTGTCTGGCGCATGTGCCGGGGTTACGTATGGAGCCCATGGAATCTGGAACTGGAAAAAAACAGGTAAGAAAGCCAATCCTGTACTGGGTGAAGGGTTTGATGAGGCGTTCCCTGCCTGGGAGGCAATTCATTTTCCAGGTGCCTGGGATTACGGGTTTATTGCTAACTTTTTAGAAGTCAATGGTATTGATGAGTTGATCCCTGCGCAGGAGCTCTTACTTGAGAAATCAGAGCAGATTCGGATGGCTGTAACCAATGATGAGCGGTATCTTATCTATGTACCTTATACAACAAAGCTTGTAATTGAAAAGGAACTGAAAGGATATTACGGCAAAGTGGTGGATCTGGCCACTGGAAGAACCGCCAGAGTCAGGCTGACTCCTGAGGTTGGAGAAACTTCTGTGTCCATGCATGATTTTAAAGGTGACGGGTTAATTGTACTTGAAAGATATTAGATACAATATTTAACGTTGTTAGTACCAGGTTACCGGACGGCTTAGATTGTCCGGCAACCTGGTGTTTTTATTTCCAATTGCAGAGTTGATCTGCATCTGTGTTAAAAATATACACTCACTTAAATCCGTATCTTTAACGTTGGCATCACGGATGTCAGCACCTAAAAAATTGGTTTTCTTCAAACTGCACCCTGTAAAATCGGATGCAATCATCAGTGACATACTGAAATCTTTTCCATCCAGATTTGCTTTTTTGAAATTTTTGCCCAGATACATCATGTCAGAATGCCTGCTTGTTGATGTACTGATTGAATTTTGGGTGCTTATTTGTTTTAAAACGGTATTTACTTTTAAGCGGTATGCTGAAAGGTCTGTCTTTGAACAATTTTCTGGAAGCATTTCTGCTATCTGTTCATTTTCCTGTATCAGTTCATCTATGGTTGATTTTAATTTATTATCAGATGTTAACTGAAATGCTTCCACCAAATACCATAGCATCTGATGAAGCTGAAATACAATCATAAACGTTTCGAATATCATGTCTGCCTGTTTGGGATTTGTTTTCCAAGTGCCATTTTTCAGACAGAGTTGAGTGGCTCTTTGTCCAGCGCCGAAACAGTCATAAGCGATACAACCTTTGAAATTCTTTTCATTTAGTTTGGAATGTATGTTACACCCATAATCAGAGTCGAGATATGTACATGGTATTCCAGCCTCTTTGTTTTCAGGAAATCCATCTGTCTTTGTGCAATATAAAGAAACACAGCATAAACCGCTGCAATTTATTTTTAGTTTTAACGCGTAATCAGCGTATTTGTTTTCTGTTTTTTCATTTGTCATTTTTTCGCCGCCTTAAAAAATCTTTTTGTATCTGCGCTTTTAATTTAATGTCTTTTGGTGGATATTATATCATAGGTAATGTTCTATTACCATTCTCTTCATGCCATAAATAGAAGAATGAGCATTGATAAGGACATTCAGCTTTATATTTTGTTGAAATTTTCACTTGATTTATATATCAATATGATATATCATTATGTTATATAAACGCAGGAGGAATACAAATGAAGGAGAACACTGGAAAGTCAAAATATGTAATACTGGGAATGCTTGCCCGTATGCCGCTGACCGGTTACAACATTAAAAAATGGCTTGAAAATGAATACAGTCATTTTTGGCAGGAAAGCTATGGACAGATATATCCCACTTTAAAGATATTAGTTGCCCAGGGATTAGCTGTCTGCTCCGACAAGGGAGAGCATGGTAACGGACGGGGACAAATCGTATACAGCATTACCGAAGCGGGCAGAAAAGAACTTTCGGATTGGCTGCGGGAGAAACCGGAGATTGAAAAGCTCCGATATGAAATACTACTTAAGATCTCTTTTGGAGAGAATACTGAATCGGAAGTATTAATCGGACATCTGGATGATTTTATCAGGAGAAATGAAGAACTGGTAAAAGAAATGAAGGACTGTATGGAGAATCTTAGCCAGTTAACGTGTGAGGGGATTGATTTTACTTATAGCCACCTGACTGCGCTGTGTGGTGTACATGTTTATTCTGCAATGAAGGATTGGGCTGTAGAAGCAAAGAAAATTATAATTGAGAAAGGGGAATCATAATGAAGAGTGCTTTAGTTGTATATTTTTCATTTGAAGGCAATACAAAATTGATAGCGGAAAAAATTGGAGAGACATTAAATGCGGATGTTGTTGAGTTAAAGACTAGTAAGAAGTATCCGACAGAGGGGATTGGAAAGTATTTTTGGGGTGGAAAAAGTGTTGTTTTTGGAGATAAGCCCACGTTAACAAACGAAAGCATTGATCTGAGTTGTTATGAAACAATTATCATTGGAACTCCGGTTTGGGCGGGATCATTTGCTCCACCTATCAGAAGTTTTGTTAACGATTATAAGATTGTTAATAAAAAGATTGCAATATTTGCAAGCCATGGCGGGGGAGGCGCAGCAAAGTGTTTTGCAAAGCTAAAGGAGGCATTGCCGGAGAATAAATTTTTAGGTGAGATTGCATTTGTGGAACCTAAGAAAAATCCCGAAAGCATTGACAGCGCGGCAAAATGGGCTGCAACGCTGTCGTAAGTCAATTGTTAAATTGTAATTGTCAGTCCAGCACCTACTTCATGGATGGGGAGGCGGCTGTTTATTTCGGCTTTAACCTTAAAAGAGACGCAATGGCAAGGGTATAATTCCTTAATGTTATTATCGAGAAAATACTGAATTGTCTGCTCAAGCCTTGTGCCTGTTTGAAAAAGATGAAATCCTCCAATTACTCCTAAGACAGTTTCGGTTTTACAAACGATTTTAGCGTATTCGATAATATTACAGATACCGCTGTGAGAGCAGCCTGTAATAATAAACAGCCCCTTGCTGCATCTATAAACAAGGGCAGAATCGTCCATCACGTAATCATCGAGATAACAACTATGGGTTATTTCTTGCTCCCCTATGGGGGTTCTTGCCTCGAACGAGTGAGTAATGGGTATCTCTCCTAAGAAAATAATATTATTGCTAATAAAAACCGGATGTTTTGTGACAGATAAATGACAGATTTTGTCTACTGCATTTTCTGTAAGACTAAAACCAATATTTTCACCAGACTCTATCTTTAATTTAAAAACATCCGGATGGGCAAAAAGTTCAACATGGGATAAATCATATTGATCTCTTAAGAAATGAAACCCACCTGTGTGATCATTATGACCATGAGAAAAAACGATTTTTGTGATATCAGCTAAATTTATATGTAGTTTTTTCGCATTATGGATAAACACATCCGAATATCCTGTGTCAAACAGTATTTTTTCATCTTCATCTTCAATATAATAACTAACAGCAGGCTCTCCTAAAAGGTATTGATCAATTAATGTATTGTTATCAACTAAAACGGTTAATTTCATAAAAACTCCTTTGATTGAAATTATATACGTTAAAATATTCGGGAATATCACTGTTTAATATTGTCGCAAAGCGATATATAATATATAGGAACTATTATGCAATAATTGAGGTGACAAACTATGAAATTTATTAAAAAAATACCACCGGAGAATGAAGACACAACCATAAAACTGAAAGAGCAGGGCTGGTTTCGTTTAAAAGAACCAAGGTCTGTATCGGGAGCAATTTTATGGTCTATGCCTATCAGTTTGATCCTGATGTTATCCGCAGCAGTATGGTGTTATTTTTTATACCCGCCATTTAAGAATCTGCTTACCGGAAAGCAGGGGTTTTCCCTGGAAATTACCATTGGCATAGAGTTTTTATATTATCTCTTAGGAATGATTTTATACCTTCTCATTCATGAGTTGATTCATGCGGCATATATACCAGGAATAAGAAATTCAGATAAGACTTATTGGGGATTTAATGGACTGTTTGGTTTTGTATTTACGGAAGAAATCCTTACCAGAAAAAGAATGGTGGTCATATCACTTATGCCGCTTTTTATTCTCTCATTTGCAGTACCGTTTCTTTTCGCTGTTTTCGGTCGATTAAGTGCTTATCTCATTTTTTTAAGTGTATTTAATGCTGGAGGCGCGTGTGTTGATGTGTTAAATGTAATATTAATTCTTTCACAGGTTCCGAAAGATGGAATTCTTATTGCAAATGGATATGCAACTTTTTACAGAAACCCAGGAAGGAAAGCCTGATCAGGCTTTTTCCTCCTGGGTTTCGTTTATTTTACCATTTTTAAATAACAGAATCATTTCATGGGTCAGGCTGATATTGGTAAAATCATCGGGGATATCCTCAGGAGCCATCCAGACAGCTGTGGATAATTCTGTTTCATCCAGTGTGACTTGTGGAGAACCATCCAGCTCTGCCCAATAGCCCATCAAAATGGAATCTGAAAAGCCCCATGGCTGGTTTTTATAGTACCGTATATTTTTTACCCGCAGACCTACTTCCTCCATGACTTCCCGGTTTACCGTATCCTCTAAGGTTTCACCAAACTCTGTGTAACCAGCAAGAAGTGCATAGCGTGTATATTCCCTGCCTGCATATTTCGTAAGCAGCAGCTTTCCGTCGTGGATGATGCCAACAATCACTGCGGGTGCAATTTTTGGATAGACGGTGTTACCGCAGGAGGAACAAACCATAGAGCGTTCTTTTTTGCTTTTAATCATCTCTGATCCGCAGCAACCACAGTAGCGGTTAGAGGAGTAGAAGCGGTGAAGCTGGGAGGCACACACAGCTGAAAAAGATACCCACATGGGGGCTAATTCCCGCAATATGCTATTTTTGAAAAGACTGATACCGGGGGTATCCGCCAGTGATACGCTGGTTTCGTCTACCAGAAAAAAATCCATCTGATCGATGGAAAATAAATAATCACAATGGGACATGAATCGGTTACGAACCTCATCTTCTAATGCGGAGAATCGGGGAATTGTATTGGATTTGCCTTCTGTCAGACAGATGCTCCCTTCTGAAAAATAGAAAAAACAGCTGTCTTCAGTGGGTGATTTTACTTCAAATTCGTTATGAAATACGTGGGGAAAAATATCTTGTATCATATGTTTAAAACCTTCTTTTTTGTAATTAGAAATTAGTCAGTTGGATCTATTTTAGAATTAATCAGGCGTTCTGTCAAGATAGCAACTTTAATACCAATTCTCATTTTTTCGTTAACAATCATATCTGTTATTTTTATCACACAGAACAATAAATGTAAACAACAAATATATGTTAAGTTAACAGTTAGAATCAAGTTATAATTTTGTGTTAAAAAGTAATGAAAAATGTACTTGAATTAAGGGAAAAAGCATACAAAGTAGTGAGAAAACAAGCATAAAAATTAATTGGTTAAAAATGATTATGTAACCAAAAATAACTGGCTTGTAACCGGTCTCATGTATACTGAGAAAGAGGGAAATATTGCCATCTCATGGCTTAAAATAGAAGACGAATTTAGAAAGAGTAAAAAATATATAGGAGGGTGTGAAAATGAAGGGAGCAATGAAAAAAATACATCGCTTTAAGCGGGTACTTGCCTGGTTATTAACAATTGCCATTGTCTCGGGAAATGTATCACAGCTTACCGCAATTACGGTTTATGCGGGAGAGTATACTGAACGAAATACGGCTAGTCCATCCAATGCGTCCAAGGCATCTCCGTCGGAAGCAACGCCATCACAGGCAAAACAGGTTATCGATGTCAAAGTCACCCAGTCTGCAATAGAAAAAGTTCTTAAAAAGGATGCTGACAGAAGACCTGAATTAAAAGAAGATCTGATTCCGTTTAAAGGGGAGCAAAAAGATCTGGTTACGGAAAAATTGTATGAAGAGCTGGAAGGAAAAACCTTAATTCTTCAGAAAAAAGAAGGAAAGGCCATGTACCTTGTGGTTGTTTCCGATGTTCTTGGCGATGAGCCCTTTTCTGAAACTGATGAATCAGACCGTATTAAACAGGAATCTATACTTCAGAGCGTTCAGATCATTGGTGTGAATGGATATAAAGATCGGCAATGCGAATTCCGTCTCAGGGTTGTAAGTGATAATTTTGTTGTCACTGATGCCCAGATGGATGAATATGCGGTTGTGGGAGAAAATTCAGAGGAAGCCACATTACAGAATGGTGGAAATAATGCAACCGGAGGTTCTACAGGAGGAGCGGCGGCAGCAGGAACAAAAGCAGAGACAATAGAAGAAACGGTCACTGAAACGACTACAGGTGCTAAGGATGACAGCAATACTGGAAATTCAGAAACCGATACAGCTTCATCTGCTGAGAATGAATGGGAGACTGCAGAGACACAGGCAGGTAAAGATGAATCTCAGGAATCCATCTCTGACGAGACTGGAGAAGAAAAGGCAGAGGAATCGAAACAGGATGAGGCAAAAACAGATATAGCTGAGCCAGAGGAAGGTAATAAAGGTTCCAGTGATTCCGTAACTGGTAATGAACTGACTGTCAGCAAAAATGAAATAAGTCAGCAGCTTTCTATTTCCAGACACCAGGTTCCGGTGCTATCAGAAGCACAGGATACTGTTGCCACTCCTTCAGAGGCAGTTTCTGCGCCGGAACAATTTGACAGTGCAGATATTGTATCTATTGGAGATGGAAAGGTATTATCTGGTGATGAAAAGTCTGCATTAATGGGAGTTAGCAGTGAAGAAGACAGTGGCTTTAGCCTGACTTCCTTATTTGTTCAACCTTCGTTCTCTATGGTAGTTCCAAGCTATGGTATCACATTATTGAATATGGAAGTAAGCGATGAGGCGAAGCTTACACCCTATGAGACAGCATTAAGCTATTATGGAGAAGATGCCACAGATAAAAAAGAAACGGTAGAAATCAACCTTGCCCAGAGTATGACCGGAGAAATCAAGGCAGGGAAGCTCTTTACTTATACAATTACTTATACCATGCAGGCTGCACCTCTTTATGAATATGCAGCGGGCGGTAAATTGTCTTTGTTTGATACTTATGAAAATGCTGTCATTTATTTTACTGTTCCTGCTGGAATCACCCTGGAGGAGCAGAAGGGAAAAGTGGAACTTGATACTTCAGACAGCGAGAAAAGCGTTTATAAAATTCAGGCAGGCGACGAAAATCATTCCATACGTCCGGGTAAATCGGATAATATCATAATAAACGCGTACATAGATGGAAATGGTAAAAGAGCGGTGGGAGAAAACTTTACCCTTCCAGACAACAGCGTTGCATTTCATGCTGATGTTAAGGTTGCGGATAAAACAGATAAAGATAAAGTTACTTATCCCGGAAACATTCCAACCGTTACTTATGCCACACAGCCGTCACAGACCCAGCTCCAATTAATATCCGATGATCAGTGGCATATTAAAAAGAGAGTTTATCCAACGGATCAGTCATACGATATCATTAATGATAATCAGGGAAATCCTCAATACGTGGACATTACCTACACGATAGAAGTGGGAATGTATGGAAACCAGGGAGAGATATCAAGACAGCCTGATGGCACGGTTTATCAGACCTATGGGCGTACCGGATTTAAAGAAGGTTCCTTCCATATTACGGATAATCTTTCTATAACAACACCCAATGCTCCCGCAGAGATGAAGCCAATATCTGTTACAGCAAAATGGGGCGATGGAAACAGCATTCCTGTA
>SVDT01000080.1 GCA_015057775.1 Paenibacillaceae bacterium
CTGATGACATGAACCTTAATGTAAAGGCGGGTGCACTTTCCGTGAGACAGAGTAATGTAGGCGATTTAGACATTAAATGCAGCGTTGGTGCCGTGGAATATACCGGTACAACCACTGGTGATATTAACGGAGAATGCAAAGTTGGTGCCGTCCTTTTGCTTCTTTCAGGCAAAAAGGAAGATTACAATTATAAGATTCAGTCAACGATTGGAGGAATAAAAATCGCAGATGAACAGATGGCAGCCATTTCCGGCAGAGATAGCTGGGATTATTCCGCCAGTAAGGACATGAATTTAGATTGCAGCACAGGTGGGATTGAAGTAAAATTTTATGAATAATAGATTAGCCTGGTGACAACAAGAGAGGAGATTAAGACATGGAGAAAAAATTATACCGTTCTGATACGGACAAAATGCTGTGTGGTGTATGTGGTGGAATTGCAGAATATTTTGATGTAGATCCTACAATAATCCGCCTTTTATGGGCAATTCTTGCCTGTACGGGTTCTGGAATTGTAGCCTATATCATTGCAGCCGTGATTATACCAAAAAGATAATGTAAAACGAAGAAGAGAGAAGCTTTTTTGCTTCTTTCTTTTTTGTTTTATTAAAATGGAGTTTATTTCCATTTGAAACGGGCATACTCTTTTTAGATTTATGAAAGGAGAACGACAGTATGCCAAAAGGAAAAAAATCAGAACCCTTCGATCCCCGTAATTTAAAACCGGAGGAGGTACTTAAATTTGAAATAGCCACAGAGCTTGGTCTTGATGAGAAAGTAATAAAAGGAGGCTGGCGCTGTTTAAGTGCAAAGGAAAGCGGCCGCATCGGCGGTCTGATTACCAAGAGAAAAAGAGAATTGAAAAACGATGCAATGGAGAAAAAAGAGGAAGTATAGGTAAAAAGCAGGAAATTCCTTGCACCGGAAGCAAAAATCTTTTATAATATTTTTCAAAGAGGAAGAGAAATATGGATAAAAGAGAATTGCGATGCGGATTTACCACTGGTACCTGTGCGGCTGTTGCTGCCAAAGCGGCGGCAGCAATGCTGCTTATGGGAAACCAGTTACAACATATGAAGCTAATGACGCCAAAAGGGACGGAAGCTGATCTGCCCCTTTTTCATGTTGTCATGAAGCCGGACAAGGTGTCATGTGCAGTGAGAAAAGATGCAGGTGACGACCCGGATGTAACAGACCAGGCGCTCATCTATGCGTCTGTGGAATTATTAGATGAAACCGGAGATGGAGCAGCTCCGGCCGGCTGTTCTTTTATCAGAGAAAAGACCGGAGAATTCGGACAGCTGATTTTAACAGCGTCGGAAGGTGTGGGCCGGGTAACCAAACCCGGCCTTTCTTCACCTGTGGGATATCCGGCTATTAATCCAGTACCCAGAACCATGATTTTTGATGAAGTGGATGAAGTTAGAAGAACAGTAGATTATAAAGGTGCCCTGCTAATCTGCATCTGGATTCCAGAAGGCAGGGAACTTGCAGAAAAGACCTTTAACTCAAAGCTGGGAATTATAGGCGGACTGTCGATTCTTGGAACAACCGGAATTGTAAAACCTATGAGTGAAGAGGCCCTGACTGCCACCATTTCCCTGGAGCTTCATATGAAAGCGGTGGCCGGTCTGAAACGGGTGATACTGACACCGGGCAATTACGGGGAGTCTTTTATAAAAGATCAGTTAAATCTTCCCGACGGGGAAGGTGTTACCATCAGTAATTTTATCCGGCAATCCTGTACTATGGTAAAGGAAGAAGGATTTGAGCAGATCCTTTTTGTAGGACATATTGGGAAACTGATTAAGGTCGCGGGAGGGGTGGAAAACACCCATTCCAGATACGGAGACCGTCGTATGGAGGTGCTCTGGGATTGTGCCAGAGAGTTTTTAAGCAACGATAAAAAAGAAGTGATTCTACAATCCAACACCATGGAGACGGCAGCTGGGGTATTAGAAGAGATGGGAGTCCTAAAACCGGTGATGTCTGAGGTGGTAAACAGAATAAAGGCATATATGACAGAGTGGACAGGAGGAATTCCAGTGGAGGTAATCACATTTTCCAATACACTTGGTATTCTTTCCATGACACCGGATGCTCTTAAAATAATAAAACAATAGATTAGTAATTGGATACAGGAGGATAACAAATGGCTGGAATCATGTATGGGATTGGGGTAGGACCGGGAGATCCGGAACTGATGACTTTAAAAGCGGTACGAAGAATCAGGGAAATAGATGTAATTGCCATCCCTCACAGCGATAAAAATATTTGTACGGCATACCAGATTGCAAAAGCGGCGGTTCCTGAGATTGAGGAAAAGGAATGCCTTTATCTGCCCATGCCCATGACAAAAGATAAGAAAGTTTTAGAAGACAGCCATGAATCTGCCGCAAAAGCGGTAATGGAACGGCTGGACAGAGGGGAAAATGTGGGATTTATTACCCTTGGAGATGTTACGATTTATTCCACCTGCAGTTATCTTTTAGAAAGGCTGTGGAAGGAAGGTTATGCCACCCGGCTGGAAAGCGGTATCACATCATTTTGTGCCGTTGCCGCCAGGCTTGGTATTCCTCTGGTAACAGGAGCGGAAGAGCTTCACGTCATCCCTGCCTCTTATCAGATAAAAGATGCATTAAAGCTTCCTGGTGTTAAGGTACTTATGAAAGCAGGAAGACAGATGAAAGCAGTTAAGGAAGAGATCGGTGCCGGGGGTTTTGAGGCTGTTATGGTGGAGAACTGCGGCATGTCAGATGAGCGGGTCTATCATTCCCTTGCGGAGATACCCGACGAGGCAGGTTATTATTCATTGATCATAGTGAGGTAAATATGGTACATATAGTTGGAGCAGGTCCGGGAGCACCGGATTTAATAACAGTTAGAGGAAAAGAACTTCTAGAAAAAGCGGATGTCATTATTTATGCAGGTTCCCTGGTAAATCCCGCTCTTCTGGATTATAAAAAGCCAGACTGCGCTGTTTATGACAGTGCAAAGATGACTCTGGAAGAGGTGATTGAAGTAGTGGTACAGGCAGAGTTAAGCGGGAAAATGACGGTACGCCTCCATACAGGAGATCCATGCATTTACGGTGCCATCAGAGAGCAGATGGATGAGCTTGATAACAGAGGGATTTCCTATGAAATCTGCCCGGGTGTCAGCTCCTTTTGCGGCGCGGCTTCTGCAATGAAGATGGAATATACACTTCCTGAGGTAACACAGAGTGTGATTATTACCAGAATGGCTGGGCGTACTCCGGTGCCGGAACGGGAATCCATCGCGTCTTTTGCAGCCCATGGTGCAACCATGGTGATTTTTTTAAGTACAGGAATGTTAAAGGAACTGTCAAAGGAACTGATTCGCGGCGGATACTCTCCGGAAACACCGGCAGCCATTTGCTATAAGGCAACATGGCCCGAGGAAAAGACCGTTGTCTGTACCGTTTCCACATTGGAAGAATGCGCCCAGAGGGAGCAGATACGAAAAACAGCTCTGATTCTGGTGGGAGATGCGGTGTCCCAAAGTAATTACAGCCGTTCACTTCTTTATGATCCATCCTTTACCACTGAATTTCGGAAAGGAACCGGGGAGACGGAATGAGAATTGCTGTCATTTGCTTTACGCAGGCAGGAGCCAGTACCGCTATTACGTTGATGGAAGGACTTCTAAAAGAGGGAGAGCTTTGTGAGGGCTTTGGAAAAGGACCGGGATTAAAGCCTCTGACTTCGTCTTTGGGAGAGTGGACGAAAGAGCAATTTATTGATAAAGACGGAATTGTGTTTATTGGAGCTATGGGGATTGCAGTCCGTTCCATTGCTCCCTATATAAAAGGGAAAGCGGTTGACCCTGCAGTGGTGGTATTAGATGATCAGGGGAAATTTAGTATTTCCGTGCTTTCCGGGCATTTAGGGGGAGCCAATGAACTGGCAGAACGTAGTGCCGAAATTACAGGCGGTCAGGCGGTGATTACCACTGCTACCGATATACATGGAAAATTCGCAGCTGATTTATTTGCCAAAAGGCTGGGACTTGCCATTTCAGAACTTAGCATGGTTAAAAAAGTATCAGCAGCTGTTTTAAGGGGAGAAACGGTTGGGTTTCACAGTGATTTTCCCATAGATGGAATGCTGCCGGAGGAATTAAGCTTAGATGCAAAAGCGGATACCGGCCTGTATATCACAATTTCAGATTCTGGGGAGAAGGGAAAAACGGATCATTTACTCAGGCTTATTCCAAAGATTCTGATACTGGGAATCGGATGCAGAAAAAACACCTCTGTTACTGCCATAAAAGACGGGGTAACCCGTGTGTTAAAGGAACATAATATATCCTCTCTTGCCATAGCGGGGTGTGCAAGTATTGACTTAAAAAAAGAGGAAGAAGGACTCTGTGAATTTGCCAGAGATACAGGCGTTCCCTTTTATACCTATCCGGCAGAGATTCTCGCAGGGATAGAGGGGGAATTTACCTCTTCTTCCTTTGTGAAGCAGATTACAGGTGTGGAAAATGTATGCGAGCGGGCAGCACTTTGCTGTGTAAAGGAATTGGGGGGCGGAAAACTGATCATAAAAAAAGAAGCGGCTGCGGGCGTGACAGTTGCGGCTGCAGTCTTAAATTGGAAGGTAATGATATGAAAACAACAGGTAAATTATATGTGGTAGGAATGGGCCCGGGTTCCTATGAGGATATGACAATCAGGGCGGTGAATGCCTTAAAAGACAGTGAGATCATTGTGGGATATACGGTGTATGTCGATCTTTTGCGGGAACATTTTCCCGAAAAAGAGATGCTTACTACCCCGATGCGCCAGGAGCAGGAACGGTGCCAGATGGCTATTTTAAAAGCACAGGAAGGAAAACGGGTTGCCATGGTATGCAGCGGTGATTCCGGTGTCTATGGAATGAGCGGCCTTATCCTTCAGCTGGCAAAAGAGTCACCAGATTTAGAAATTGAAGTGATTCCGGGTGTTACAGCAGCTCTCAGCGGCGGAGCTGTACTTGGCGCTCCTCTTGGCCATGACTTTGCAGTGATCAGTTTAAGCGATCTTCTTACTCCCATGGAGCTGATTGAAGTCAGACTGAAGAATTCTGCCAGTTCTGATATGGTGATCTGTTTATACAATCCGTCAAGTAAAAAAAGGGCGGATTATCTGAAAAATGCCTGCGAGATTGTGTTGCAGTACCAGAAACCGGAGACGGTCTGCGGGCTTGTAAGAAACATTGGCAGAGACGGGGAAGAGATGGAGGTATTATCTCTTGCCCAGTTAAAAGATACCAATGTGGATATGTTTACCACCGTTTACATAGGAAATTCCATGACCAGAGAGATCAATGGACGAATGGTCACACCGAGAGGATACAAAAATGTGTAAAATACTGATTTTTGGCGGAACAACAGAGGGGCGGCTTCTGGCCGAATTCTGTCATGAAAACCAGCTTGAAGCATGGGTCAGCGTTGCTACAGGATATGGGAAAATGCTCCTTTTGGAAAGCCGGTATCTCCATATTCACAACACTCCCATGGACGCAGAAGAGATGGGAGCATTTATCAGGGAAAAGGGAATTACCCTTGTATTAGACGCCACCCACCCCTATGCAGCCGAAGTAAGCAGGAATATTCTTCTTGCGTGTACTCAGACAGGAGCGAAACGCTTAAGGATCCTGCGGGAATCGTTAAAAGACAGCGGGGATGGAGATCATGTGGTCTGGGTGGATTCCATGGAGGAGGCCATCCGTTTTTTAAACCAGAATACAGGCAATGTGCTGGCAACTACAGGAAGCAAGGAACTGGACTGGTATACAAAGGTTGAGAACTGGGAGGATCGGGTCTATGCAAGAGTGCTTTCTTCTTCCTCCGTTCTGGCTGCCTGTGAACAGCTGGGATTTAAGGGAAACCGGATCATTGGGATGCAGGGACCATTTTCTCTGGAACTGAATCAGGCTATGATCAGGCAGTTAAATATCCGTTATCTCGTCACAAAAGAGGCTGGTCATGCAGGAGGGTTTTTAGAAAAGCTGCAGGCAGCTTCTTTATGCAACATTACAGCCGTTGTAATCGGACGCCCCATAGACGAAGAGGGTGTGGGATTAGATGAAGTAAAGGAAATTTTAATAAAGAGGAAGTCATCAGAGACCTCTTTTTGTAAAGGGGCCATTTATTTAATAGGAACCGGAATGGGCGGGCCGGAGCAGATGACGGTAAAAGCATTAAATACTCTTAAAAGCTGCCAGGTTGTATTCGGGGCTAAGCGGATTCTTCATGATATTGGAGACTTAAATCCTGAGATATTAAAGCTTCCCTATTATTTAAGCAAGGATATCCTTCCCTGGCTGAATGAACATGGAGAGTATCAGCGGATTGCCATTCTTTTCTCTGGTGATGCCGGTTTTTACAGCGGTGCAGAGAAAATGGCAGCAGCCCTTTTAGAAGAACCCTATTCCCAACTTTATGAGACGGAGATTCTTCCTGGAATTTCTTCCGTATCCTATTTATGCGCAAGACTGAAAACCGGCTGGGAGAACGTGCGGCTGATCAGTCTTCATGGCAGAGACTGGGATCTTGTGGAAGAACTGAACCATCACCAGAGAATATTCGCCCTGCTGGATAAGCGTAATTCCGTAAATGCTTTGTGCAGTCTTTTAGAGGAGAATGGATATGAGCATGCACGCTTATCTGTAGGTGAGCGGTTATCTTACGAAGATGAGAGAATTACCACAGGAACACCTGCTACGCTAAAGAACCAGACGTTTGATATCTTATCGGCAGTTTTGATTGAGAGGTAAAAATGAGAGACGAATTGTTTATCCGAGGTGATGTCCCTATGACCAAAAGTGAGGTCCGGACAGTCTGTGTATCCAAACTGGAGTTGTGTCCGGACTCCATTCTTTATGATATCGGAGCAGGTACTGGCTCCGTATCCATAGAAGCATCGGGGTATTTAACCAACGGGAAGGTTTATGCTGTGGAAAAGAAGCCGGAAGCACAGGCTCTCATAGAAGCGAATAAAGATAAATTTGCGGCGGACTGCGTTACCGTGGTAAAAGGAACTGCGCCAGAAGCATTATCCGGACTGGAAGCTGCTACTCATGTATTCCTGGGAGGCACATCAGGAAATTTAGAAGAAGTTTTAGATCTTGTTTTGAAAAAAAATCCCAAGGTCCGGGTAGTTGCTAATTTTATTGCTTTGGAATCCTTATCTGAAATGTTATTGTGGCTGAAAAAACATTCCATAGAAGCAGAGATCGTTCAGATGCAGGTTTCAAAAGCAAAAACAGCAGGCAGCTATCATATGATGATGGGGCAGAACCCGGTTTCCATTATTTCCTTCGGAGGGGAAGGAGGCATGTCTTTTGAGACAGGAAAATAAGAGAATCATGCTTGCTGCACCCAAAAGCGGCAGCGGAAAAACCATGATCACCTGTGGACTTTTGCAGGCGTTACTTTTAAGAGGCATTGCCTGCCGTTCCTTTAAGTGCGGACCAGATTATATTGATCCCATGTTCCATAAGGCGGTTCTTGGCATAGACGGAGGAAATCTGGATACATTTTTTCTGGATCAGGAATCAGTGAGAGAGCTTTTTCTAAGGGAATCGAAAGAAGCTGAAATATCTGTAATAGAAGGTGTCATGGGGTATTACGATGGGATGGGAGGAGACAGTACGTGGGCAAGCGCCTACGAAGTAGCCTGCGCTGTGAAAACACCGGTGGTACTGATTCTTGACTGCAGGGGTGCCAGTCTTTCTCTGGCTGCTGTATTAAAAGGTTTTTTGGAATACAGAAATGACAGCCGCATTGAAGGCGTAATCTTAAACAGGATCTCACCAGTCATGGCACAACGGCTGACTCCTCAGATAGAAGCGCTGGGAATCCGGGTGTTTGGATATCTTCCCCAATGCGACGAGGCGGATTTTTCCAGCCGCCATTTAGGGCTGGTTCTTCCGGGGGAAGTGGAAGGACTGAAAGACAAACTAATAAAACTGGCGTGTAAGATGGAAGAAACAGTTGATATAGACGGACTTCTTCAGTTATCAGGAACTGCCACGGAATTATCCTTGGAATCTGGAAAAGAAGAACGGGATGAACCAACCACATACGGAGAGAAGATACCGGTAGGAATTGCCGTTGATGAGGCTTTTTGCTTTTATTATCAGGAAAACAGAAAGATGTTAGAGGATATGGGGGCACAGCTGATCCCGTTTAGTCCCCTTCGGGACAGCCATCTTCCAGATGGAATCTGCGGGCTGATACTGGGTGGAGGTTATCCGGAACTATATTTAAAACAGCTGTCCGAAAATCAGAATATGCTTAAGGAAATCCGGGAAGCCAGCGATAATCAAATTCCCATACTGGCGGAATGCGGTGGTTTCCTCTATCTCCACGAGGAACTGGAATCACAGGAGCATGAAGTGTTTTTGATGGCAGGGATTATTCCGGGCAGAGCATTTCCTGTAGGAAAATTAAAACGGTTTGGCTACATAGAAGCAGCGGCGAAAGAAGATATGCCGTTTTTAAAAAAGGGTGAGTCCATCAGGGGACATGAATTCCATTACTGGGACAGTACAAACAATGGAGAACAGATGCAGGCACGAAAGCCTGGCAGGGAAGTGAGCTGGGATTGTGTTCTGACCAGAGAAAATGTGATGGCAGGCTTTCCTCATTTTTATTACCCTTCCAATCCCATGCTTCCCAAACGGTTTTTAGAAGCTTGCAGACAGGTTATGACACAGCAGAGGAAGAAATTATGAAGGAATTTACCATAGTACAGGGAAGTTCAGAGGATATAGAGCAGATTGCAGATCTTTACAATTCGGTAAATGACTACCTGGAAAGTCATATCAATTATCCGGGCTGGAGAAAAGGAATTTATCCTACAAAAGAAGATGCACAGGCAGGTGTGAAAGAGGGAACTCTTTATGTGCTTTGGGCAGAAGGTATAATAGCCGGTTCCGTAGTCGTTAACCAGTTACAGGAAAAGGGATACGAAACAGGATCCTGGAGTCAGGATATGAAACCAGAGGATGTCGCAGTTATCCATACCTTTTTGGTACATCCGGACTTCCTTGGAAGAGGATTTGGAAAAATATTACTGGAATTTGCAGAAGAAAAAGCCAGAGAGCAGAAGAGAACCGTAATCCGCCTTGATGTAAATGAAAGGAATACGCCTGCCATTCAGCTATACCGGAAGCTTGGTTACTGTTTTGCCGGAAAGGCGGATTTAGGTTACGGTGAGTATGGAATCCCATGGTTTGAACTCTATGAAAAGATCTTAACCAGAGAGGCATAAAGAATGAATGAGGAACTAAAGGAATATTTATCAGCGATACAGCAGCCTGATAAGAAAGCAATGGAGACAGCACTTCTGCGCTGGGCTCATGTAGCCAAGCCCTTAAACAGCCTTGGTGTGTTGGAAGATGATATTGTAAAAATCGCGGGGATCAGGGGTAACTCACTGGTAACATTAAAAAAACGCGGACTTCTGATTCTGTGTGCAGATAACGGAATTGTGGAAGAAGGTGTTACCCAGACCGGTATGGAAGTGACTGCAGTGGTGGCAGAAAACATGACACGAGGCAACAGCAGTGTGTGTATTATGGCAAAGAGGGCAGGAGTGGACGTATTTCCGGTTGATATGGGGGTTGCGAGAGATCTGGAGTCCGGTTCCACCTATCCGTTAATAAACAAAAAAATTGCATATGGAACCAAAAATTTTAGTAAAACCAATGCAATGACCAGAAATGAAGCTGTGCAGGCAATCATAACTGGAATCGAACTAATGGGCGGACTCTCAGATAAAGGGTATGATCTGGCGGCGACCGGTGAGATGGGAATCGGAAATACAACTACCAGCAGTGCGGTTGCAGCCCTTTTATTAAAGCAGGACCCAACGCATCTGACCGGAAGGGGTGCCGGGTTAAATGATGCTGGCCTGATAAAGAAACGTAAGGTGATTCAGGAGGCGGTAGCCAGATACAGTCCCAATTGTCAGGATGAAATTGATATCCTGTCAGCAGTGGGCGGTTTTGATCTGGCTGGTATGACGGGAATCTTTTTAGGAGGAGCCATTTACCGCATTCCTGTACTTTTAGACGGCTTCATATCAGCAGTCGCGGCACTTTTGGCGGAACGGATTTATCCGGGGTGCCGGGATTTTATGATTGCCTCCCATGTATCAGCAGAACCCGCAGGACGCATTCTTCTGGAAGAACTGGAATTGTCTCCTCTTATTCAGGCGGGTATGTGTCTGGGAGAAGGGACGGGGGCGATTGCGGCAGTTCCGCTGCTTCAAATGGCGGCAGATGTATATGGAACCATGAGCTCTTTTGAAGATATTGAGATCGAGGCTTATAAACCCATGGAGGATCCGTCATGACTGCCCTGATTATCGGAGGAAGCGGCAGCGGAAAATCAGAATATGCAGAAAACCTGGCGGTTTCTCTGGGCGGAGACAGAAAAGTCTATATTGCCACCATGAAACCGTGGGATGAGGAATGCAGAAACAGAATCTTAAGACACCGGAAAATGAGGGAAGAAAAGCAGTTTGAGACGGTAGAATGTTACCGCAGCTTAAAAAATCTGGTTTTTAAATCAAGACCTTCCGTTGTTCTTCTGGAATGCATGTCCAATCTGGTATCCAATGAGCTGTTTGGCCTGTGGGAAGAAGGAGACTTACCGGTTCTTGATAAAAAAACAGCTGCGGCAGAGATTGCAGAAGGAATCTTTCATTTAGAGCAGCAGACCGATCATCTGGTTATCGTGACAAATGAAGTTTTTTCTGATGGAGATCATTACAGCCCCGAAACCAATGAATACCGCAAGGTTCTTGGAAGCATCAATCAGCTTGCAGCAAACAGGGCTCATATGGTGGTGGAAGTAGTGGCAGGGATCCCCATAAAAATCAAAGAAGGAATTAATTGAAAAAAATCCTCAAGTATGTTATATTTATCACATAGTAGCATCCTGATACCAAAAACCAGTTTTGAGGTAGAAGGTTCGGCAATTGAGGAATTGTTTGTTTGCCGCGCCTGATTGGCGCGGCTTTTCTTGTTCAAATGAGAAAAGAAAGACGGAAAGAAGGGGATAAGCATGGAAACAAGAATTGCTGTGATCGGTATTGTTGTGGAGGAGGAAGATTCTGTAGAAATTTTAAACGAAATTCTACATGAATACCGACATTACATCATCGGACGAATGGGAATTCCATATCCGAAAAAAGGAGTGAGTGTCATCAGCATTGCGGTAGATGCTCCTCAAAGTACCATTTCCGCGCTTACCGGAAAGATCGGAAAGTTAAGTGGAATCAGTTCCAAAACAGCCTATCAGAATGTGAATGCTTAGAAGTACAAAAAAACACTGACGGGAAAGCAGATGCTGACCCAAAAGAAAGGGTGAATTACTATGTATGATCCAAAATCGCTGAAAGCGGAAGAATTCATTTCTCATGAAGAAATTCTGGAAACTCTTGATTATGCGGAACAAAACAAAAACAATGTGGAACTGATTGATCAGATTATTGCAAAGGCCAGAGAATTAAAGGGGCTGACCCACAGGGAGGCTTCCGTTCTTTTAGCCTGCGATATCCCGGAAAAGATCAAAGAACTTTATGATCTTGCAGAGGAGATTAAAAAGAAGTTTTACGGTACCCGGATTGTTATGTTTGCACCTCTCTATCTGTCCAATTACTGTGTAAATGGCTGTACCTATTGCCCCTATCATTTAAAGAACAAACATATTGCAAGAAAGAAACTGACACAGGAAGAACTTGCCAGAGAAGTTGTTGCCCTTCAGGACATGGGGCATAAACGGCTTGCTCTTGAAGCTGGAGAAGATCCTGTTAATAACCCCATTGAATACATCCTGGAATGTATCAATACCATTTATTCCATCAAGCATAAAAACGGTGCCATCCGCAGAGTGAATGTTAACATAGCAGCTACCACCGTGGAAAATTACCGGAAGTTAAAAGATGCCGGAATCGGAACCTATATTTTATTTCAGGAAACATATCACAAGGAAAGCTATGAAAGCCTTCACCCAACAGGACCAAAGCATAATTACGCTTACCATACAGAAGCCATGGACCGGGCTATGGAGGGCGGTATTGACGACGTGGGAATTGGAGTTTTATTTGGACTGGAACGGTACAAATATGAATTTGCAGGCCTGTTAATGCATGCGGAGCACTTAGAAGCAGTTCATGGAGTAGGCCCTCATACCATCAGTGTCCCACGTATTAAGAGTGCTGACGATATTGATCCCAATGCTTTTTCTAACGGAATTAGTGACGAGATTTTTGCAAAGCTGTGCGCTCTGATCCGTGTTTGCGTTCCATACACAGGCATGATCGTATCCACCAGAGAAAGCCAGAGTGTGAGAGAAAAGGTGATTCGCCTTGGAGTTTCCCAGATCAGCGGCGGTTCCAGAACCAGTGTTGGTGGTTACGAAGAAGAGGTTCGTCCTACCGATACAGAACAGTTTGACGTATCGGACCAGAGAACCCTTGACGAGGTGGTACACTGGCTGATGGATTTAGGCTATATCCCTTCTTTCTGTACGGCATGCTACAGAGAAGGAAGAACCGGCGACCGTTTTATGAGTCTCTGTAAAAGCGGTCAGATTCAAAACTGCTGCCAGCCAAACGCATTGATGACATTAAAAGAATATTTAATGGACTATGCTTCCGAGGATACACGGAAAGTAGGCGAGGCGTTAATTGCTGCTGAATTAAATAATATCCCCAAAGAGAAGGTACGGACGATCTGTGAAGATCATCTGGAAAAGATTGAAGCTGGAATCCGGGATTTCCGGTTCTGATACCCCGCAGACGACATAAAAGAGGAGATAAACATGGGATTAAATGAGACACCGTCATCTGAGAGAATTCATATCGGCTTTTTTGGCCGCCGCAATGCAGGAAAATCAAGTGTAGTCAATGCAGTAACCGGACAGGAGCTGTCTGTGGTATCAGATATCAAAGGAACCACAACAGATCCCGTTCATAAATCCATGGAACTTCTTCCCATGGGACCAGTAGTGATTATCGATACACCAGGCTTCGATGATGAAGGTGCTTTGGGTGAGATGCGTGTGCGTAAGACAAAACAGATCTTAAACCGCGTAGACTGTGCAGTTCTGGTGGTGGATGGAACTGCAGGAAAGACAGAAGTGGACCAGCAGCTGATCGGATTGTTTAAAGAGAAAAATATTCCTTATGTAGTTGCGTATAACAAGTCGGATCTTGTGGGAGAGGGAGATTATGAAGATGGTCTTTCTGTCAGTGCCCAGACAGGATTTCGGATTCATGAACTGAAAGAGCGGATCGGAGTTCTGGTCAATACAGGCGACATGAAGATGCGGATTGTAGGCGATTTGCTAAAGCCCTGCGATCTAGTCATTCTGGTTATCCCTATTGATTCTGCAGCTCCAAAGGGAAGAATTATTCTGCCACAGCAGCAGACCATGAGGGACATATTAGAGGCCGGAGCGGTTGCCATATCCGTAAGAGATACGGAACTTAAGCAGACCATTGAAAAGCTTGGAACCAGGCCTTATCTGGTTATAACAGACAGTCAGGCATTTGAACAGGTGAATAAGGATACGCCAGATGACATTCTCCTGACCTCATTTTCCATTCTGATGGCACGGTACAAAGGCTTTTTAGAAGATGCGATCAAAGGAGTGGCGGCAATCAGCACGCTAAAAGATGGAGATAAAGTTCTTATATCAGAAGGCTGTACCCACCACAGACAGTGTGATGACATCGGTACGGTAAAACTTCCCCGTTGGCTGAAGGAATTTACGGGTAAGGATCTTGTGATTGAAACGTCTTCAGGCAGAGAGTTCCCCGAAGAACTTTCTGACTATAAGCTGATTATTCACTGCGGCAGCTGTATGTTAAATGAAAGGGAGATGGTTTACCGCAGAAAGACAGCCGCGGATGCAGGAGTGCCCTTTACCAACTATGGAACTGCCATTGCTTACATGAAGGGGATTTTAAAGAGAAGCTTAGAGGTGCTTCCGGATCTGGAAAAACTGATTTAGGCAGAATTATTAATAGGGCTGCCGCATTAAGGACCAAGATGTCTTTGAATGCGGCAGCCTGTATGTTTTATGGAGTTGTTAAATGAGCGGTTAAAAGCTGCTGGAATTCGTTGAGTTCATTTTCTGATGCAAAAATACGTTTTGGTATTAAGGTGTAGGTACGCTTTTTCTGAATAATATAAAAATAGTTCTTGTTCTCCATATAGTGTTTGTAGATATCCCAGGATAAGGTAGAATGGATGGCGTGAGCGTCAAAGGTGATTTTATCGTCTTCAAACAATAGCTTATAGGGATGATGAAGTTGTTCATACTCTTGATAAAACATGTAAGGACGTATGAAGAAGACTGCAACAATGATAATATTAAAAAAATATATTACGAACGCCAGCATGATATAAAACCTGTTAAAGCCATATTGGTAGAATAAATAGAGCGGAATCAGTAAAGAAAATGCCATAACAACCAGATCAAATTTCTTAATTACTTTTGTCAGGAAAAAAAATCTCCTCCAACCGTCTGCATACTCCTTTTTTGTGTAAGTGAATTCCAATAACATACATTTCCCCCCTGTATAATTGATGATTCAAGTTTATCATAAAAAATGAAAAAGGAAAAGAACCATGATTAAGAGTTGAAAAAGTTGAAAGCACTGCTGTTTATTTTTGCCCCGTCGTTATCAGCAGGGGCAGAGATGACTTCTTTTCGGCTCCCCTGCCATGTATTCCTGACTTTCCGACCTCTCTAATCCCTAATTTTGGCATAGAAGCAATTGACTCTTTATTCTTGCCCCGCCGTCTTGCAGCTTGCGAGGCAAGACAAAGTCTTTTTCCTACACATGCCCAATATCCACATTTTTATTGTCCTTTTCTATACTATTTGAGGCATAGCAGCAGACAGTTCTCTTCCTATGCCCTATAAAGATATTCAAAACCTAAGCTGCACCCATCTGAACCTCTCCGGTCTAAACTGGATCATGATTAGGAAATGACATTTACCAGATTTTGTGATATTATATTTTTTAATGGCTGTAAGATGCTAAATACAAAGTTATTTAATAGAAAGAAAGGGGCAGTACCATGAATCTACCCGGCAGTATGATGATAGCGTTTTCCATGTATTCCAGGATTCCTGTGCCCCAGGTTCAGTGGACAAAAGAACGGATGAAATATGCCATGTGCTTTTTCCCCCTCATAGGTGCTGTAATCGGTTTGATGGAATACGGTGCCATCTTCCTTTTTCGTACTATGGGATTCCCCTTTTTGGCACAGATACTGCCTGTTGTTATCCCTGTAGCGGTTACAGGCGGAATCCACATGGATGGATTGTTAGATGTAATTGATGCAAAATCATCCCACGGCGAATCAGAGAAAAAGCTGGAAATACTCAAAGATCCCCATACAGGAGCCTTTGCGATAATTGGATGCGGAATCTATTTTCTTTTATATCTGGCATTTCTTATGGAAATGAGACCAGTTATGATTCCTGCATTTTGTATTACGTTTGTTATAACCAGAGCGCTAAGCGGGCTTTCTGTAGTTACCTTTCCTATGGCGAAAAAAAGCGGACTGGCTGCAGCTTTTTCAGATGGAGCTCATAAAAGAGTGGTTGGAACTGTTATGGTTCTTTATCTTATTATTTCTTTGCTTGCAGTATGGCTTTTGACAGGAGTTCCTGCAGTATCAGGAGTTTTTGCCATATCGTTTATGGTGTTTTTATATTATTATCACATGTCAAAACGGGAATTTGGGGGTATCACAGGAGATCTTGCGGGATACTTTCTCCAGATTCTGGAGCTGGCTCTTGTGATGGGACTGGCTATTCTTTCCCATATGAAATGATACCGGCATCAGAAAGGAATTGGAATGAAATTAATTATCGGAGGAGCATGGCAGGGGAAGCTTGACTATGCCCTGCAAATCGCAAATATAGAATCGAAAGACAGTGAAAAGGTTATAGAGGGCGCCACAGATTCCTGTGAGGCAGCCCTTGAATGCACAATCATTCATGATTTTCATGAATACGTCAGAAGACTGTTACAAGAAGAAAAAGACCCGGACCAATTGATCCAGGAAATTGTGGAACATAATCCGGATGTGATTATTACCATGAATGAGCTTGGCTGCGGGATCGTACCCCAAGATCCATTTGACAGGCGGTGGAGGGAAAGTGCCGGCAGAGCGGCTGTGAAGCTGGCGAAGCACAGCGACGAAGTTTACCGCATGG
>SVDT01000081.1 GCA_015057775.1 Paenibacillaceae bacterium
TAATGCCTGCAGAAGGTTGTTTAAAGCTTCTTCCTTTCTCGTATACTGGCCCGTAAGCTCCTTTAAGTCAGAAAGTTTTGCAGCAGCTTCTGTCAGAGACTCCTGTCTTTTTTCATATTCTTTTAAACGCAGGCTGACCCTTTCCAGTTCTTTTTCTGCTTCCAAAAACCGTTTCCGGGATTCCTCCTCAACACTTTTTTTACTCCGGCACAGTTCTTCCATCCTCTTCCAGTCCTGATACAGAGGCATGGAAGAATTAAGCCTGTCTAATAAAATAGTAAGCTTTGGAACTTCTTTTTCTGAAGCTTCCTGGCTTTCCACTGCAGCTTTCTTTACTAAGGCAAGTTTTTCCCCTGTGTTTTTAAGCTCTTCTTCAAGCTCTGCTTCCCGTTTCCCAGCTGCTTCCCAGTCTTTTTTTCTGTCCTTATACTGCATCTCTGCTGTATATGCTTTCTCTGCCCGTTCCCCTATGGCAAGGCGTTCTTTTTTAAGCTCCCAGCCTTCACTCTGAAGTCTCAGTGCCTCCATGCGGTCAGCTGCCTCATTTAATTTATCAAACAGCCGGTTCTGTTCCATAGCCTGATTTCGTTTACGTTCCACGCTGGAAAGAGTTTCGCTGCTTTTTTCCCTCTCCTCAGAAAACTGCTTTTCTTTTCCGTAGATTTCATCAAGGATAACAGATACCTGGTTTATGATCTCCTCCATTTTCGTCTCTGGAAATTCCAGCAGCTGTAACCACTCTTCCTTATGTATGCTGTCATGCAAAAGCTCCAGATTTTCAGTCTCATGAGCGCAAAGCTTCCTGTTGTCCTCCAGCTTTCCTGCATAGAAATTATTTTTTTCCTTTAACTTATATTGAATCCGGCTGTAAATTCCAGTATTGAAAATTCTGGAAAAGATTTCTTTTCTTTCTTTGGAAGTGGCCAGAAGAAGCTTTAAATAGTCTCCCTGTGCTATCATTGCAATTTGGGAAAACTGACTTAAATCCACTCCTATAATCTCTTCTATCTTTTGGTTAATATCCCGGATATTTCCGGCAAATTCAAGTCCGGTTGGAAGAATCAGGGAAGCTTTTGCAGGAACTGAGATTTTTGTATATTCTCCGTCTTTGTTTTTCCTCTTACTGCTTCTTAAATAGGAAGGACTTCTTGTAATTTCATAGGTTTCCCCCTGTTCTAAAAAGCGGAAGGTAACGAAAGTCTCCCTGTCATCGTCTGCATACTGGCTGCGCATCATAGAGGGTTCTCGTCTCTGTCCGCTGGTTTCTCCAAAAAGAGCATAGGAAAGAGCATCAAAAATTGTAGTTTTTCCAGAGCCGGTGTCTCCCGTAATGAGAAAAATCCCATGACCTGCAATCTGAAAATCCACCGTTTCCAGATCTTTGTAGGAGCCGAATGCCGACATGGTCAGTTTCAGCGGTTTCATAATCCTTCCTCCTCCTTTGCTTCCTGCACAATTTTTTCCATGGCCTCATAAGCTTCCTTCGTCATCTCTTCCCCGCTTACAGCCTTATAAAACTGCTGGAAAGCTTCCAGTGGATTTAATACCGATACACGCTCCTCTTCCTCCATCATCTTTTCCCTGGTGCGCACATTATCCACTTTCAGCTCCAGCAGATAATCATAAACTTCCTTTAACTGTTCCCTGATCCGGTATGGCTCATCCTCATCGGTCAGCGTAACACTGACAAAATCATGGCGGTTTTTCTCATCTGCACGGCTTAGAACCTCCTTCAGTGTTCCTCTCTCACGCCTTACATCCTGAATTCCGCCAAGAGGAAGAACTTCTAAAACAGGTAATTCCCCTTTTGCACCCATTTCTATGACAGTGATCCCTTTCCTGTGGTGTTCCTCACTGATGGAATATTTAAAAGGAGTCCCGCAGTAACGGATCCAGTCTGTTGAAACCTTTTGGGGACCGTGAAGATGTCCCAGTGCCACATAGTCAAAGGGAGGAAGCACGGAAACATTTACCCGGTCCAGACCGCCTGCAATTATGACCGCCTGTTCGGATTCACAGGTTTCCGGGTCTGTGCTTCCTCCAGTATAGAACTGATGGGACAAAAGAATATTCCGCTCCCTGGTGTCTATGGCTTCCCTTGCCAGAACCTCTTTAATGGCATTTTCATATCCTTCCGGCTGACTGTCGGGAAATAAATTTCTTACGTAACCGGGCTTTAGAAAAGGCAGAAGATAGAAATTAACCGGACCATATTGATCAGAAAGCACCACCTTTTTTAAGTATTCATCCTGATTTTGGGGCGGCATTACCGACAAATGAATGGAATGCTTCTCCAGAAAGGAACCTGCATAAGAAAGTCGTTCCGGAGAATCGTGGTTTCCTGCAATAATCAGAACGGAAGGCTGCGGCTGGATCATGGAAAGGGCATTTAAAAATCCCCCAAACAGGGTGTAAGCTTCTGCCGAAGGAGCTGTCTTATCATAGATATCACCGCAGATTAATATTACATCGGGTTTTTCGGTAACTGCGTAATTAACAATCTTGTTTAATACAGCCTCCTGATTTTCTTTCAGGCTGTAACCATTTAACTGTTTGCCAATATGTAAATCGGACAAATGAAAGAATTTCATCCTTCAGCCCCCTTTCTCTTTTTATCTATCATTCCATAAGGTCTACGAACTGATGCCTGCTTTATAACCTTTATGGGTTTAACGGCTCCATGGAAGACACACAGTAAACATTTACATTCTGATTCCAGCGGCTGTTAAAAAATATACGGTCACCAGAGTGACTGTATATCGGATGGGGATGGGCATCCTGCCCCAGCCAGTCACTTTCATGCTTACAAAGGGGAATCCATCTCAGTTCTCCATTATCCCAGTCGACCAGTACCCGGCAGATATATTCCGCATCTTTTTTGTGAGGATCCGGCCCGTTATCTGTACTGTTTTCTCTATTTTTTTTAACTTCCCAGGGATATTTGAAATATCCATCACACACCAGATTTCCGGCATGATCCATGGTGAAATGTCCGTAAGCATTATAACTGTCAGGAAGGGCGATCTCCCAGTATTTCCCGGTACCTGGCTCATATTTGCCAACCATGGCGGGGCCACCTTCATAGCCTCCATGATAGATAATACTTGCCCCGTCATCACTCCACATCTCGTGGCAGACCCAGTCATTTCTGCTTCTTAAATGGCCTCCGGGCCTCCCCAGCGTATCATTTCCTTCCCTTCTGACAGGAGTCAGCGTGTCCCGGCTATGATCATAAATCCAGATTCTGCGGATTCCACAGTCAAAAGAGGCCCATTCGTGATTATACATAATCAGATCCGAATTTTGCGGGTGAAACTGTACATGGGTAATCCAGCACTTTTCTACCACTTTCTCATACACCATATCACCGGTATGAGTATCATAGACACATAAGTAACTATTTAAATTCTCTTCCTGAACGCGGCCGTCAATATCATAAACTGGTCTTTTGTCCAGTCCGGAGCCCTCTGTTTCCGGATCAAAATCCAGGCATCTGCCATCCGTCATGGGAACACAGAGATATTTTCCATCTGAACTGGCATGGGTAAATGCGGTCATTCTTCCTCCCGGAACCGTATTTAAAACTGTAACAGTACCGGTTAAATCTGCCTTGCAGATCTTATCATCCTGGATAAAGTAAACGATATCCCTTTTACTGTCCAGACAGACACTGGCTTTTCCCAGCCCCTGACCCGATGTGCCGTCAAAATACACATAGCTCTTTAAAATTCCCTTTTTATTCTCCGTCAGAAACCGTTCCTCACCTGTCAGTAAATCTTTAACCATAACATTGGGGTTTCCTCCTTTGTCACAGATCATATAGATCCTCTCGTCATTCTCGCTGATGGACGATGAGGTGAAATACAAAAGCTGGGTATTATAAAGCTTCCTGTCTCCCGCACCTCCGGTCAGCATGCGGCCATTTAGCATTGATTGTTCCATCATGTTATTACAGTCCCTCCCTTTTATCTGTACCAAGTATAGCATAGCTTTTGTTATTTGTTCCAGATAAATAACATAAAATCAGGGTTAAAAACCACCAGTCGGTTTTCAGCCCTGATTCACTTCTCCGTTTATCTTTCTGCCAAAGCCAGTACTTCAAACTCTTCTTTACTAAGAAGCTTTTGAATATTTAAAAGAAAAATTATTTTTTCCACACTGCTTTCCGTTGGTACTTTTACAACTCCTGAGAAACAGCCGTTTAAAGATTGATTATTAAAATAGGGAACCGGTAAAATTTCTTCCTGCAGCACCTGGCATACCGTTTCAACTCCATCAACAATAAATCCATATAAACTGTTAAAGATCTTTATAATAATGATACAATTCCTGTCATTATACTCTTTTGCGTCTCCTCCAAGTTTTTGCCGTAAATCCACAACTGGAAAAACATCGCCTCTCAAACTAACCACGCCTTTTACGTAAGCGGGAGAGTCTGGAAAATGTGTAATCCTTTGTAATCCAACAATCTGCACAACACAGGTAATGGAAAGACCGAGCAACCGGTTATCTGCCCAAAATGTCAGGTATCTGTCTTTTAAGGTATCCGGATTTTCCTGCTGGCGAATCCGCAATTCCTGCCTTTTCAACCTTCATTTCCCCCTTATTTCTCAAACATCAATACTTTACATGGGCACCTGCTGATACATGCCTGGTATCGTTAAAGATCCTTCCTGACTCTGCCCTGCCATGACTGGTATATTCCTCATGCAGCTTGAATTTTCTTACTTCCTGCTGCAGTATTTCTGCCTGGGCAGCAAGTTCTTCACTGGCTGCAGAGCTTTCTTCCGCAGTAGCCGCATTGGTCTGAACAACTGCAGACACCTGGGACAGACCCTGATTGATCTGTTCAATTGCTCCTGCCTGTTCGGTGGACGCTGATTCAATTTCATTAATTGCCTGTTCCACCATCTGAGCCTTATCTTTCACCGTAAATAACAGCTTTAGTGTATCATCAGCCAGACGCTCCCCATGAGATACCATTGATACCGATTTTTGAATCAGATCAGCTGTCTGCTTTGCAGCATCCGCCGATTTCGCTGCTAAATTACGGACTTCATCAGCAACTACTGCAAAACCTTTTCCTGCATCACCGGCACGGGCAGCTTCTACAGCAGCATTGAGTGCAAGAATGTTGGTCTGAAATGCAATATCCTCCACAAGCTTGGTAATCTTTGATATTTCCTGGGAAGACTCCCCAATCTCTTTCATGGCAGTATTTAACTCCTGCATATATTGGTTGCTTTCCATAACACCCTGACCTGCCTGATTTACATAATCAGCTGCTTTCTCAACACTTCTGGCATTTTTTGTTGCCTGATCAGCTACATTTCCAATGGAAGCATTTAACTCTTCCAGAGTTGCTGCCTGTTCTGTTGTTCCGCTGGACAGAGCCTGGGCACCGTCTGAAACCTGCCCTGATCCGGAATTAACCTGTTCTGCTATGGTAGTAATGGAAGAAGCCAGATTGTGAAATTTTTCAACTAATTCTGCAAGCGCTTTCCCAAGAATATCCTCTTCGGATCGAATGGCCACAACAGTTGTTAAATCACCGTCTGCAATTGCCCTTGTCGTCCGGGCCAGTTCAATATTGTTAATAATCATCTTATCAAAGGCACTGGCGAGGCCGCCGACCTCATCTTTCCTGGAAGCCCAGCCTCTTTCTTTTTCCCCTGTGATTTTATCTACTCCAAAATCTCCCACAGCCACCATACTGGCAAATGACTCAAATATATAAAGGGGATAGGCAATAATATCTGACATATAACTGGAAAGATATAAGGAAAAAATCACAGAAACAATGGAAATTAATGCAATTACAATTATGATAGCTGCCACATTCCTGGTAAAATGCAGCAATGTAAAAATACCTGCACCTGCTGTAATCATAGTAAATGCAACAATTAGCAGATAGCTGATTAACAGTTTCTTTGCAACTTTCAAATCCTCAAACCACTTTTTCACTTTAACATTCCCTCTTTCATTTATTCCGGATGACTGGATCCGGTCTCCTCTTGTGTATCCGCCTGCATTAATTAATTATTATAGAACACCTCCTTTTCTCTGTCTTTTTAAGCCTTTACAGACTTGGAAACAATCTTCGCAGTATATCTCATACTGTGTCTCATGCCGAGAAACATAAGATTAATGGCAGTTTCCTGGGATACTGACGGTTTTAAAGACGGCGTATGGAATCTATGACTATTTAATTAATAAGGGAACAAAAAAGGAGGAGAAATCAACCCAAAAGCGATATTGAGCCATCCTGTGATAAAGTATGACGGGGTCTCTGACGGCGTTCTGCTATTATCAAAAAAATATTATGTAATATTTTAATTAAATTTCTAACATTTTCTTACAATTATCGTTTATTTCACTGTATAAACTGTTGTTTGACAAAGAAAAGTAATTACTTTATAATGAGAAATGTCGAAATATATATAATTTTGCAACCGCAGTATGAGATATACTGCGCAATTTTTTATATTTATGCACTACTTTCTGAATATAATTTACAAAAAAGCCTTCGATGAAGATTGTCATTTCTCTTCATCGAAGGCTAATCTTATTTCTCTATCATTCTATTTAAAATAATATCTGAATCAGTAAACTGGCGACGATCAGGATAAGTGCACCGCAGATTCTGGTGGCAATCTGCGCAAATGGCAGAAGTTCCATTCTCTTTGCTGCTGAAAGAACTGCGATATCCCCTGTTCCGCCCATGTTGGTTGTGCAAAGTCCGGCAGTAATTGCAGACTCTACCGGGTAGAAGCCAACCAGATGACCACCGATTCCTGCACCTAAGGATACACTTCCAACTACTACAAATACAAGAAGCAGATACATAGGGCTTACTGCCTGGGCAACTGCACCTAAATCAATCATTGATATTCCAATTCCCACTAAAAGTGCGCTGGTCCAGTTTTTCATAACAAACTGGGACCACTGGCGGGCGGAATCTTCAAATTTTACCGGAATAATACCGCATGCCTTACTGACAGCCACAAGAATAATCATCCATGCATAGGAATGAACTGCAGGAACAAATTTACTAATAATAACACCCATTAAGAAGAAAAGCATAGCGGTAATCATACCGATTCCCAATTCTTCCAAGGTGACAGATGAATTGTTTTTTTCATTCATGTCAGAATTGTGGTTTCTCATAAGACGGCCATTGCCAGTCAGAGCAGGTTTTACTTCACCAAGCTTTGCCAGAAGACCAGCACCTACAATTGCCATGACATTACCAAGAGTGGAGGCTGGTATCATTCGTGATATAATAGCAGCTTTATCTGTCTGCAGCGCTTCTGCATACATACCGGATAAAGGAACGACTCCGGCACCCATTCCGCCTCCCATCATAGGTATTGCCACATACATGATGGCATCTACAAAACCATATCCAACCAATGCTCCCACTGCGCCAACACTTAAGATTGCCACAGTCATGGCGCAAAGTGCAACCGGGAGAAAACGTACAGCCGCTTTTAATAAAAGAGTGCGGTCCATACCAAGAATACTTCCAGTAATTAAGGCTGCTATGTAGAAATTTAAAAATCCAGTCTTATTCATAAACTGATCTACATTCTCCACTACATCCGTTGGAATCAGACCCGCATACACCAAAGCTGCAGAGGCAAAGATGCACACAATTGCACCGCCACCCAAAAAGGTTTTTACGATTGGAAGATTATTACCAATAATATTAAACAATCCACCAAAAACCATCATAACCAGTAAGGCGCCGATCATGCCGGAAGGAAGCCACTTCATGGCAATAGAAACTGCGGTAATAACGGTAAATCCCAGATAAATGGGTAGTGGTATGCCGGATATTTTAATGCTTTTTATTTTATCCATTTTATTTTACAACCCCCTGCTCCACTGCTTTTTGTTTCACCGCTTCAGCAACTGCTTTTGCAACACGTTCATCAAATGCACCTGGTATGATGTATTCCTCTGTCAGTTCTTCTTCCTTTATAATGTCTGCAATTGCATAAGCAGCCGCTATCTTCATCTCTTCCGTGATATCCGTTGCTTTTGCGTCGAGGGCTCCCCTGAATATTCCCGGAAATACCAGTACATTGTTGATCTGATTTGGAAAATCGGAACGTCCTGTTGCAATTATTCTTGCTCCGCCTTCCTTTGCCTCATCGGGCATGATCTCTGGTGTTGGATTTGCCATTGCAAATACAATTGCATCCTTTGCCATAGAAGCCACCATTTGTGTAGTCACGATTCCTGGAGCGGAAACACCGATAAAGATATCTCTTCCTTCCATAATATCTTTTAATTCACCATGTTTGTTTTCCGGATTGGTAACCTGAGCCATCATCTTCTGAGCGTCATTCATCCACTCTTCGCCTTCTGCCAGAGCACCCTTTTTATCAACCAGGATCACATCTTTCATTCCAATGGATAATAAGAGCTTGCAGATTGAAATACCGGCGGATCCTGCTCCGTTGATCACAGCTTTTACCTCATCGATTTTCTTTCCAACAACCTTTAATGCATTGATGATACCCGCAGATACCACAATGGCTGTTCCATGCTGATCGTCATGGAATACCGGAATATCCAGTTCTTCTTTTAATCGTCGCTCTATTTCAAAACATCTGGGTGCGGAAATATCTTCTAAATTGATGCCACCAAAACCCGGTGCAAGATAGCGGACTGTTTTGATAATTTCCTCTGTATCTTTTGTATCAAGGCAGATAGGGAATGCATCCACTCCGCCAAATTCTTTAAAAAGAATGGATTTGCCTTCCATTACTGGCATTGCTGCTTCAGGGCCGATATCTCCAAGTCCCAGTACAGCCGTTCCGTCTGTAACCACAGCAACCAGATTTCCTTTTGCTGTATAGCGGTATACTTCTGATTTATCATCTCTTATTTTTCTGCATGGCTCTGCTACCCCTGGTGTATAAGCAGTGCTTAAATCTTCTCTGCATTTTACTGATACCTTTGATATTACTTCGATTTTTCCTTTGTTTTTTTCGTGGAGCTCCAGTGCAAGTTTGTTATAATCCATAACTTTTCACCCTTCCCTTTCGTTGACTTTATATTATAACCGTATGTTATCACCGATACTGGTCTTTTGAAATCTTGTGAACGTTATTAAAACCTTATGTAAGTAAAGAAAACCAACTTCATAATCCCGATAACCGTTGATTTTCCAGCCTGTTTCTAATACAATAGATTCATTGGAGGAAGTACTACATGAAAGAAAAACCATTGGAACACCAGATCTACGTCTCTCAGATTTTCAGCATAACGCTTGCTATTTTACTTACTTTAGGCGTGTCACTTCATTATAATCTGGTCACAAAAAGAAATTCTCTGGATATGAACATAAAAAATGCTGGTATTTTTATATCCGGTATGCCTGAAGTTGCTGATATATTAAAAAAGGGACAACCCTCTATGGCCTTTAATAAACGCATGGATCTGCTGGTTAAAGAACTGGACTATATTGATGTGGTTACCATCTGTAATAAAGACAGCATCCGCTTTTATCATAATAACAAGGCATTGATCGGAAAAACCTTTGTAGGAGATGACGAGGCTGCCATATTAAACGGTGCTGCCCCATACATCACAAACGGAAAAGGTACTTTAGGTAACCAGCGCCGTGCTTTTTTTTCCGTAAAAAATGAACAGGGTGAAATCATTGGTTTTGTTATGGTTTCTGTACTGACTGCCAGCATTTCCCAGCTGACCAGAAGTATCCTGCTTGTTTTTCTGCTCCTGGCTCTGATGCTGCTTTCCATTGGCTTTATTGTTTCCGAGTTGCTGTATAGCCGTCTGAAAAAAATACTGCTGGGTTATAAACCAGAAGAATTCCGTAAAATTCATATTGAAAGGAAGGAAGTTCTGGATGCCCTGGAAGAGGGAATCTTTGCCATCAATACCGAAGGCGAACTGATCCTTATTAATGAATCTGCAAAGAAAATACTTGATCTTGACACTATGCCGGAGTACGGAACAAAGCTGACGGAGCTATATCCGGAAACAAAACTTCCCAATGTCCTGAAGACAGGCTTGCCAGAATATAATATCAGTCTTATGATAAATGGCAAACACATCATGTCAAACCGAATTCCCATTATGGAAAATGGAAAAACTGCCGGAGCTGTATCCATTTTCCGCAACAAGACGGAATACACCCGTCTGGCAGAAGAACTGACCGGAGCCCGTTACATGGTGGAGACACTCCGCGCTTTAAACCATGAATTTAAAAATAAGCTTCACATCATACTGGGTTTTATTGAGATGGGGCAGCCAAAAAAAGTGACGGATTTTATCATCAATACAAGCATGGCATCTACTCTGGCAGTCAGTGAGGTAACCAAGCAGATCCAGGTTTCCAGCATTGCAGCACTTTTAATTGGTAAGATTATCCGTGCAGGGGAACTTGGTATCCGTCTCACCATTAAACCAGACAGTTCCTGTGTGGAATCAGAGCTTCACCTGCCAGTAGATTTATACATTACCATTCTGGGTAATCTGATTGAAAATGCAATTGAAGAGTTAAATGACATAAGCTGTGATATTAAGGAAATTGAAGTAGGAATTAATATATGGCAATCGGGAAGTATCCTTTCAGTTGATGACACAGGAAGGGGAATCCCTGCCGATCTTCAGGATCATATATTTGAAAAAGGATTTTCCACCAAAGGAGACGGACGTGGGTCTGGTATGTTCCTGATTAAGGAACTGGTGGACCAGCATCACGGTATCATTGAGATGGAATCGGAAGAAAATACAGGTACTTCATTTACAATCACCTTTACAGAGGAGGAGCATCATGTATCAGGTAATAATTATAGAGGATGACCCCATGGTAGCTTCTATTAACAGACAATATGTAGAACTAAACAAATATCTAAAGGTAACCGGCCAGTTTTCCAACGGGAAAGATGCTCTTAATTATTTAAAGGACCATACCGCAGATCTGGCAATTATGGATGTCTACATGCCGGTTATGGGAGGAGTAGAACTTCTGACTGAGATACGAAAGCTGCATAAGCACATCGATGTCATCATGGTTACTGCTGCTACTGATGCTTCCCACGTAAAGAAGCTGCTGGGTCTTGGAGTCATTGATTATCTGGTGAAGCCTTTTGAATATGTTCGTTTTAATCACGCATTGGCACGTTTTATGGAACATCAGGAACTGCTTAAGCAGGAGACTTTCTCTCAGGAGCAGCTGGATTCCCTGTTTGAGGTTTCTGCAGGCACTGCTTCCCAGCAGGAGGTTCTTCGAAAGGGTCTTCAGGAAAAAACTCTGGATACCATTTTATCCTTTATGAGAGAACATCCTGCAGATTCACTCACCAGCGAAACCGTTGCAGAGGAGGTTCATTTATCAAGGGTAACCGTACGCAGATACATGAATTATCTATTGGATAAAAAGCAAATTGTCAGTGACATCGATTATACCACTGGTGGACGGCCATCGATTATTTACCGGTATATAAAAGAATAACAGGTGAAATTTTTTCACCTGTTATTCTTACTTTTGAATATCAATGATTTTATATAACCATTTTTCAAGCCCCGGTGTAAAGCTGACCCGGACGATTTCTTCATCTTTTCTGGCTTCATCCTCTTCTTTAGGAGTCAGAGGAATCACTGTTACTCCTTTATCCACCATCTCTTTTTTCAGTTTCTCTTCTACAGAAACAATTTCTTTCTTGTTCCATTCTGAAGCCATCTTACCGGCCTCCCTTAAGAGATTCTGGTCTTCTTTGCTTAATGTGTTCCATTTTCGTTCTGACATCATGATGATTCCAGGGCTGAATACGTGTCCACTTAGAAGATAATAAGGTGCAACCTCATAAAAACGGTTGGATAGATACGCAGGAATGGGATTTTCAGCCCCTTCCACATCACCGTTTGCCAATGCATTATATAAATCTTCATAACGCATGGGAATGGGCTGTGCTCCCAGCGCAGATATGGTGTCCATCATAAGAACGGATTCCGGCACTCTGATTCTTTTATTCTTCAAATCAGCAAGACCTTTAATGGGCTCCGTTGTAAAAATATTTCTGGCACCTTCATCTGTATAGAAAAGACCTACCATATTGGCGCCAATTTCCTGTCCTTCATTTAGAAATGCTCTGCCAAGCTCCTTATTGTCTAAAACCTTCCACATCCCTTCCCTGCTTTTGAAAATGTAGGGAAGACCAAACAGATTCAGCTTTTTAAACCCATACCCAGTCAGTACATTGGTATTAACACGGTATAAATCAAGCAAACCATTCCCAGTCTTTAATGAATTAAGAGACGTTTTCTCATCTCCCAGAACTGCCCCTGGAAATATATCAACTTTAATTCTTCCATCAGACAATTCATATACGTATTCTGCAAACTTTTCTGCAACCTTGGTATCAATATTCCCCTCAGGGTTTACTTCTCCATACTTTAAGATCAGTTCCGGCACTGATGGAGTTGCCCTCACTGCTTTTGTGGCTGCAGTGGATGTAGTGGCAGTGGCTGCCTTTGCTGTGGCCTGCGCTGCCTCTGCTTCTTCCGCCTTTGTTTCTGCGGAAGCTTTGCTGCTTTCTTTTACAGCGATACCGGAACCACAACCATACAGACACAGGATCATTGCAGTAATAAATAGGAAAGCCAGTGGTTTCTTCATAATCGCTCCTCCTGTTTGTTTCAAAAAACTTTTCTGTTTCATTATGCCCAGAAGTTTGTATTTCAATTAAAAAAATTCCGCCAGGAAGCAGATCAAATTGTTCCTGGCAGAATTTATTATTTTAAAATTTCTAAAAATCGTTCTCCATATTTGTCATATTTAAATGTTCCCACACCGGACACCAGAAGCATCTCTTCCCGGTTCTTTGGTTTTTGCACCGACATATGGATCAGGGTTTTATCAGAAAATACAATATAGGGCGGTACTTTTTCCTCTTTGGCTATTTTTAGCCGAAGTGTTCTTAATTTTTCAAACAGTTCTTCCTCTGCCTTAGAAAGATCCAGTGCCGATGAACTGCTCTTCTTTGTCTTACGGTTTTCTTTTGCCTCTGAAACAGCGGCTTCCTCTTTTGCCATCTTCATGAGAATAGTTTCTTCTTCATTTAAAACAGCAGCTGCCTTTTGTGTCAGCTTTACAATGGCATATTCATCGTTGGTAACAGACAGATACTCCTTTAAAAGAAGATGATTCATGACCTGCCTCAGCTTGTATACAGGAACTTTTGATAATACTGCATAATGGGGGTTTTCATTCATACCGTAATTCCTGATCTTAGCCGTATTGGCGCCATGCAAAGTATCCATAATTACGTTGGCACCATACCGCTGTCTGCTGGTTTCCGTGCATCCAATCATGGCTTTTGCAATATCCGTCACATCTACAGTCTCAAATCCGGTTAAGCAGTTGGAACAATTCCCGCAGTAATTTTCCTTATACTCTCCAAAATAGCGGAGTATGTAATCCCTCAGACAATCGTTGGTAAAACAGTAATAGGTCATTTTTTTCAGCCGTTCTCTGTCCCGTTCTTCCACAAGCTTTCGGGTGATGGGATCAAGCTCCTGATTATCCTGATTGCTTTCAATAAACATCTGATTGGTGATTACATCCTGACCCCCATAAAGAAGCAGGCATTCTCCCGGTTCCCCGTCTCTGGAGCATCGTCCCACTTCCTGATAATAGGACTCCAGATTTTTTGGCATATTATAATGAATGACATAGCGGACATTGGACTTATCAATGCCCATTCCAAAGGCATTGGTAGCCACCATAATAAGGCTCTTGTCATAAATAAAATCATCCTGATTGGTTCTGCGTTCTGCATCACTTAGTCCTGCATGGTACCTGGTTGCAGAAAATCCCTCTTTGTTTAATTTCCTACAAACTTCCTCCACCATCTTTCTGGTGAGACAATAGATGATTCCACACTGCCCCGGATGTCTCTCCACAAAATTTATCATAGTGGCATACTTATCCTTCGGAGACTGCACACTTAAATAAAGATTCGGTCTGTCATAACCAGTTGATACAACAGCGGGATCCTGAAGCATTAAAATGTCAATAATATCCTCACGAACCTCCTTTGTCGCCGTAGCAGTAAAAGCACTGATAACAGGGCGTTTTGGAAGTTTTTCAATAAAATCAACAATCTTTAAATAGCTGGGTCTGAAATCCTGTCCCCACTGGGATACGCAATGAGCTTCGTCCACTGCCACCATGGAAATCCGGACATTTAAGCAAAAATCCAAAAATTCTTCGGTCAAAAGCCGTTCCGGTGCAACGTAAATAATGGGATATCGCCCTTCCCGTGCATAAGCGAGGGCTTTTATATACTGACTTGAACTTAAAGAGCTGTTAAGATATGCGGCGTGAATGCCTGCCTGATTGAGTGAAGCGACCTGATCTTTCATCAGGGAAATCAAAGGAGAAATAACTAAAGTAATTCCTTCTGTCATAAGAGCCGGAACCTGAAAGCAAAGAGACTTACCTGAACCAGTCGGCATAATCCCCATGGCATCTCTCCCTGCCAGAATGCTGTCAATCAGTATTTCCTGCCCTTCCCGGAAACTGTCGTAACCGAAATAGTGCCTGAGTACTTGATGTTTATCCATGTATCGTATTTTTGTGCTCCTTTTTCTATATTTGTTTCATTTTTTCATTATAACATCATACGCCTGATTTTTCCAGTTAACAGGTTCTTAAATTTTAAATAATCCATATCTTCATAAGAAAAAAGCGGGGAAATCATTCCGCCGCTTCTTTCCTTTGTTGTTTTTCCGATCATTTATAATGATTGAAATCACAGTTTTTCATACTTTTCTGATTGCATATGATATTGATATTCCAAAACTGAACTGTAAAAATTGTATCTTACACGAACAGCGCCAGTAATATGTAACCAAAACCAAAAATCAGAAAAAAGCCCCCTAAAACTTTAATCATTATTTTGGATTTGGCTGCCGGAAAAATTTCAAGAAATTTTTCATATGGCATAAATACCAGAAGCAACCCAATTACGATAAATGCAATTGCTGTAAAAATCGTATCTCCTCCCTTCCTGTTTCCGTTGAGGTGATTATACTACAAAAGTCTGCATTTTTTTCGTTCATGTAATATTTAGCGCTCTACATGTAATTTTTGGTAAAAAAGGGGCCTGTTTGGGGGCGGATTTGGGATGGATTGGGGGCGGATTGGAGGCAAGTTGACCGGATTTGGACCCGATTTATATTTTTCCAATCAATTCTTTATGACTTCCGGAACGAAGAAAAACAGGAATTTGATCAATACCGGCTGTCTGATGAACGATTTGTCCTCCCTCGTATTTTGTTCCATCATAAATCAGGGTCCAGCTTGCTCCATGAGGCAGATATACATCTCTTTCATATGTATTCTCGTAAAGAATTGGTGCTACCAGAATATCGGAACCAAACATATACTGGTCGGTGAGATCCCAGCACGTCTCATCCTGGGGGAATTCATAGAACATGGTACGCATGACTGGTTTACCAAATTCATGAGCTTCATTCATTAGTTTCCGTAAATAAGGCCGCATTGCTTCTCTGAACCGTATGTATTTTTCTAAAATAGGTGTGTTTTCTTCTCCGTAGCTCCATATTTCATTATCTGCCCCAGTTGGCATTGATGGGGAACCGTCTGCGTGATTAACCGGCTTTGATGGACTCCGGTCACCATGAAGCCGCATAACGGGACAGAACGTTCCCCACTGGAACCAGCGAACGAACAGCTGTCTAAAGGAAGGATCTGTGGGATCTCCACCCATGAATCCTCCGATGTCAGTTGTCCACCAGGGAATTCCTGCTATTCCCATATTCAGACCGGCACAAAGCTGTTCTCTAAACGTCTTCCAATCGCTGTGAATATCCCCGGACCATACCAGTGCGCCATAGCGCTGGCTGCCCGCCCATGCACAGCGCAGCAGATTAACCGCTGTATCCATACCGGCAGCGATTTGACCGTCATAGAAGGTCTTGGCGTAAAGCTGGGGATAGATGTTTCCGATCTGATTAACGGGTCCCATATAATATCGGTA